>JAHHMJ010000693.1 GCA_018678395.1 Gemmatimonadota bacterium
GCCGGCGACGCGGGCGGCGCACTGGGCGTGGCGCTCCTGACCTGGACTCGGGAGTGCGGGGGAGAGCGCCGGATGGAGCCGGGGAGCGACAGCATGCGGGGCGCCTACCTCGGCCCGGGGTTCACGCCGGACCAGGTCCGCGCGACCCTCACCGACTTCGGCGCGGCCTACGAGGTGCTCCCCGACGAGGAGTTGTTCCCGCGGGTCGCGCAGGCCCTCGCCGACGAGACCGTCGTGGGGTGGTTTCAGGGCCGGTTGGAGTTCGGCCCCCGGGCCCTCGGCGCCCGGAGCATCCTGGGGGACCCCAGGACCCCACGCATGCAGCAGAAGATGAACCTGAAGATCAAGTTCCGGGAGAGCTTTCGGCCCTTCGCCCCCTCGGTGCTCCGCGAGCGGGTGGCCGACTACTTCGAACTCGACGGCGATTCGCCCTACATGCTCCTCGTGGCCCCGGTGAAGGAGGAGCGCCGGCTCCCCATGACCGACGAGCAGCGGAAGCTCTTCGGCATCGAGCAGCTCAACGTGCCGCGGTCCGACATTCCGGCGGTGACGCACGTGGACTACTCGGCCCGGGTTCAGACCGTGGATGCGGATCGCAACCCGCGATACCACCGCCTGATCTCGACCTTCGAGGAGCTCACGGGGTGTGGGGTCGTGGTCAACACGTCGTTCAACGTGCGGGGTGAGCCGATGGTGTGCACTCCAGAAGACGCCTACCGCTGCTTCATGCGGACCGACATGGACGTCCTGGTGCTGGGCAACTGCCTTCTCGAGAAGTCCGAACAGCCCGAATGGGTGGAGGAAGGAGATTGGAGAAGCGAGTTCGAACTCGATTGACGGCCCGCGAGGGGCGGGCCTTCGCCTTCCCGGTGGGGGCGGCGTTTCTGGTCCTGGCGGCCATCACCTGGTGGCGGGATCACGCGCTCCTCACCCAGATCTTCGGTGGGCTGGGGGGCGTGCTCCTGGCGGCCGGGCTGGTGGCCCCCACCGCGCTCGGACCGGTGCAGAGGGTGTGGATGGGCCTCGCCCACGCCATCTCCAGGGTGACGACCCCCATCTTCATGGGGATCGTCTACTTCCTGGTGCTCACGCCCATCGGGATCCTCCGGCGGCTCCTGGGTAGCAACCCGGTGAAACACGCTGCGGTGGACGGGAGCTACTGGCACACCCGACCCGAGAAGCGTCGCCGGGGCAATCTCCACCGACAGTTCTGACGGACGGACCGACATGGCCAGACGCACGGGGCTCTACACCGAGATGTGGCTCTTCCTGCGGGAGAGCAAGAAGTGGTGGCTGTTGCCGATCCTCGTGGTGCTCGTGGCGGTGAGCGCCCTACTCGTCTTCGCTCAGACCTCGGCGCTCGCACCCTTCATCTACACCATCTTCTGAGCCCGGTGGGGCTGGGGCGCTAAAACCACCGCTCCGGCATGCCCTGGCCGATGAGGCCCGCCAGGTGGAGGGGGTGCGCCCCGGCCTCCTGCACGATCTCGGCCGAGAACGGCGACGGACGGAAGCTGCGGGCGACCACGTACGAGTCGGGATGGTGCTTCCGGACCCGCAGCGCCACCTGGACGTTCGTGCTGTCCACGCCGGTACCCAACACGACCACGGGTGCGCGTCCCTCAGGCTCGACGACCGCCTGGATCCGGTCCCACACATCGGGATCCAGGACGTCCCCGTCGATCACGGTACGACCGTAGTCGCCGCTGAAGCCCGGGTGCTCGGCGAAGTCCCGGGCGTGCGCGGACGCCCGCTCGTCGACGATTACCACGTGGCTGAACCGGCCGTCTGCGTACTCCTGGAGTTGCTTCAGCACCGTTTGACCGAACCGTCCGAAACCCGCCAGGACCACCAGGTCGAGCTCGACCGTCTCGACGAAGCGGGTCAACAGATGGTCGTGGACGAGCTTCGTGGCGGCGAACTCGTGGCCGTTGAACACCTCGCAGTCTCGCGCGACCCGCGAACCCGCGGTTTCCCGCATGAAGCCCAGATTCGAAACGTGGACCACGATCTGCCCGGCGAGCCGGGGGGCGAGCGCCAGGACCTTGGCCGCTGCGTCCAGGTTGGCGAAATCGTCGCCGGTGAGGAACAACACCCTGTGGGCCCGGTCCAATCGGAGTCGCCGCAGGACGGCGTCCTCGGTGATGTCGCCCACGAGCACGACCGCTCGATACCCGTCCCGGAACTCGGTCAGAGAGGGGTGATTGGGATCCTGCTCCACAACGACCAGCGTGCGCTGCGGTGACCGCTCTCGAAGCTTGCGAGCGTACACGCTGCTCAGTTGGCCGGCGCCTCCCACCACGACGTGCCCATTCAGCGTTCTCAGCCTGCGGGCGAGGGGTCGAACCAGGCGCAGCAGGGCGTCGATCACGGCCGACGCCGTGATGATCGGGGCCACGAAGTACGCGCCCCAGAGCAGCATGCGGCCGAGCCGCGGCCCGCCCACGGGAGTGCCGATGTCCAAGCCTCCCAGAACGAAGAGCCCCAGTACGTAGTAGACCTGGGCCGCCAAGCCGACCCCGAACACGTTTCGTTCGGTGACTCCCACGCCCAGGCGGAGGCCGGCGAGACCGGCCCCGACCACGAGCGCGAACGCGAGTCCACGCCACACGAACGGACGCCAGCGAAAGCGACCGCCCCGCCCCGAGCCGATCGGGGAGAACTCCACCATCACGGCCTCCACGCGGGCGGCTCGCCCGTGTCGCGGTGAAGAGGCTTGCCGTGGGTGTCCCGAGCTTCGGCGAAGTAGTGTTGCGAGCGGGGCATGTACCGATCGTGGTCGGGAAAGAGCCTGCCGAATGCCTCCCGGCAGGGCCGCCGGAAGTCGTCGATCGACAGTCGGGGATGCCGATCCATCAGCGCCCTCGCCAGATACCCGAAGAAGTGCCCACCCAGGAACCGGTCGTAGGCGATACTGGCAAAGATACCGTTCTCGAAGCGGTTGTACGGATTGAGGGCCCCGTCGGGGACTCCCTGATCCCGCCGGCGCCTCATGTCGATGCCGACGCTCAGGTCGCGGTGCACGAGGCGCTGCACCGCCCGCTCGCGGTCGAGCTCGACGAGCACGTTCTGGCCGTGGGGCTCGAGGATGAACCCCAGCGATCGGTAGCACCCGACCCAGTGCCGGATGATCGGCAGCATGACGTTGTGCAGCGTCCAACCCAGCGGGTCGCCGGCGTCGGCCAGATCCACGATCAGGGGATCGAGCGTCGGCTCGAATCGGTCCCGGCCGTACAGCGCGAACCCCGGGACGAGGCTGCGGTCCTCGCCGACCCGCGGGTAGGGGCGCAGGTCTCGCACCAGGTATCCCCAATTCTCTCCGCGCCCGGTGTCCGACTCGGATCGGGGGTGGGCCACGCCGATGACCTCTCGAAGGAATGCGAAGGTGGGATCGCCACCCCCGCACCACTCCTGGATCTCCGCCGAGGCCGCGATGGCTTGCGCGACGACCTCGTTCCGCATGCGCCGGCCGTAGCGCGAGACGCGGAATGGGAAGTGGACCTTCAGCGCATGGTCGTGGGCGTCACCGAGGACGAAGAGCGTGCGCGTCGACGATCCGGGTGAGACCCGCAGCGCGGGGATGGAGCGTCCCAGAGTCACCGTCCGAACGAGCCATGGATCCGACCCCGCGTCGGCGGTCACCTGGGGGTGCACGACGAAGAGGGCGCGGTCGGCGGGCAGATAGCGGGCCTCGAGGGCCGGCGGGGGATCGGCCCGGTAGACCTGGACCGCGTCCCGCGGGAGCTCCCAGCACGGAAGGTCGAATTCCGACGCCCCGATCGTCGGCTGGTACTCCGGCCTGCACTCCGAATAGGCCGCATGGCGGCTGTAGGTGCGGGTGCCCTCGTTCCTGTAGCGCTCGAGGTACTCGAGAGGCGGAATCGGTCGGGTGGAGAGGCGGCTACCGTGGTTTGCGCCCGGTGTCCTCGTGCCGACGGGCCACCTCACCAACCGCCGCCTCCGCCTCCGCCGCCGCCCCCTCCCGACGATCCACCGCCGCCCGAGAATCCTCCCCCGCCGCTGCCACTGCTCGACGGGGGGCTCGAGGCCGAGGACAGCGAACTCGAGAACGAGCCGCCGAGCGCAGAGGCCAGACCGGTGAATCCGGCGGCGGTCCCGCCCGCATACCATCCGAGCGCGCCGCCCATGTTCGAGCTGGAGCGGGTGCCCGACGCCGTCGTGGGTTCGGCGGCCGACGGAAGGGAATCCTCGAACTGCTCGGCCCATCGGTTCTCGACGCCGAGCGCGATCGCGTGGGGCAGGTACTTCTCGAAGAGCTCCGGCGTGCGGTTCATGGGCATCATGCGGTTCATGCGGTCGGCGTCCGTAGCCGACAGGAATTCCAGGAAGCCCTCGATGTGGTCGAGAACGCCCCGTCCTTTCATCGTGGGCCGCTCGAGCAGGTGGTAGAAGACGACGTTGACGAGTCCGAGCAGGACCGCGGCCATCGCCAGTGCACGGGGTACGAGGGCCAGCAGGAATCCTCCCACCACGATCTCGGCGATGAAGAACGGCGTCGAGAAGAGCGTCATCGCGCCGGCTGCGGCGAAGGCACCGGCCCCCCCGCCGGTCAGCGCGGTCCTCCAGAGCGCGAGGCAGCGAATGAACAGGGTGCCCGCGCCGATCGTCCACATCGACAGCCAGAACATCAGGAACCAGGCGGGGAAGGGGACGCCGTAGGGATCCAGGATCGCGAGCAGGACGAGGGTGAGAACGCTGACGCCGAGGCCGACCGCGAACCACCGTCGATTGAGCACGAAGTAGGTCTTCTCGATCCGTCGCTTCAGCGTCGAGATCAACTGCTTGCGGGCGGTCCGGAAGCGGCTCGCATGACTTGACGATTCGAGGTCGAGGACCTTCTTCGAACCCAGCAGCTGCTCGAAGAGCTTTCGTTCCTCGGTGGCGGCCAGGGCGATCGACCCGTCCCCGGCGCGCCGGAGCTTCCAGTCGTCGTCACCATCCTTCTCGATCCTCAGGGCGCCCTGCACCGCGAGGCTCACGAGAGCCGAAGACATGAGGCGGTCCTTCCACCCGCGCTCGGCCAGGTAGCCCATGGCCGCCGGTGAATACCCGTCGGGCGGCTCGTACCGGACCACGCGCGAGCTCCGCGCCGGATCGACACCGACCTTGAACCAGAGCAGGACGTAGACGCACAGGACCGCCAGCACCCCGATCAGCGCCTGGATGTGCGGCCCCCAGTCGGCCATCAGCCAGCGGGAGCGTGCGTCGTCGTCGGGGGGCAGGACCGCGCCCTTGGGAAGGACCACGGAGATCGTGAGCCCTTCCTGGAAGCCGAGTGGGCGGGTCGTCTCGAAGACCGGACCGCCGAAGCCGGGATCCCATTCCCTGGTGGCGTTCGTGGCCTCGGAGCCTTCCTCTCCGGTCCATGCGTTCAGCTCGACGTCGGCGGGGTCGACCGATCGCGGCAGTCGGACCCGAGCCGACGCCCGGAGGATCGGGAAGTCCCATCCGTTGCCCGTGACGTTCCAGTACAGCTCGTCGTACGCATCGCCGAAGCCCATCCACCGCTCGGTGTCGTAGCGGATGGTGTACGTGTGCACCCCGTCCTGCAGAAACACGTCGGCGTCGCCGATGCGCACGCGCACGCCGGCACGACCCCAGGGTCCCCCGATGCGCTCGAGGGCGTAGGGCTCGGGGTCGCCGTCGCGCCGCACCTCCCGGACTTCGAAGGGCGCCTCGATGCGGTTCAGGCCCAGGAAGCCGGGAAAGGTGGTCGGGAAGTCGCGGAAGATCCCGCGCTGAATGCGCATTCCCTGCGAGCGGACCGTAATTTCCTCGGTCACGGTCATGCGGTTGCCGTCGCGGACGTCGATCAGGACGTCGTACGTGAGGATCTCCTCGGCACCCTGAGCGGCGAGCGGGCCGGGTCCGATGAGGACCGCCGCCAGCGCCCCGACCGTGAGGGCGAGGGCGACAGCGCGACTCGTCCGCCCCCGCCTACCGACTCGCGCGCTCAGACCCAGCCTCGCGCCCGAAAGTCCCGGATGGTGCCGGCCCACCGGCCCATCTCCTCGACCGACCCCAGCGAGAGCCGGTTGTAGTCCAGCATCGGGGGGAAGGGACGCCCGACCGCGATGCCCCGTTCCCGGAAGCGACCGATGTACTCGCGCACGTCGCCCTGGATGCGGTGCATGATGAAGTTGGTGTTCGACGGGAGGTACTCGAGCCCGAGCTCGTCGAGGGTGTCCATCACCAGCTGCCGCGAAGCGCGATTCAGCTCCAGTGACCGGGCGCGGAAGGCGTCGTCGTCGAGTGACGCCGACGCGGCGGCCATCGCCAGCTGGTTGGTGTTGTTGTTGGCGATCCACTCGGTCACCTGCTGCACCGTGCGGCCGTTGCCCACGCCGTAGCCGAGACGCATGCCCGCCATCCCGTAGATCTTCGAGAACGTGCGCACGACCAGCACGTCGTTCAGGGTACGCGCTCGCGGGATCAGGCTGTCGTAGCTCGGGTCCTCGACCAGCTCGAAGTAGGCCTCGTCGATGAGGAAGACGGTACGGTCGGAGTCGTCGGCCGCGACCTCGTCGATCCACTCCGCGACATCCCCCGTCGGCGTGAGGGTGCCCGTGGGGTTGTTGGGGTTGCAGAGGTAGATGACCGCGCGGCCAGAGGCGCCCGCCGCAGCCTCGCGCATGCGCCCCAGATCGTGGGCGTGGTTCACGTCGAGCGGGACCTTCACCAACTCGGTGTCGAGCGGAAGGCGGTATCCGGCCACGTCCTCGAAGGTGGGATCGGCCGTGACGATGCGGGCGCCCTCGCCGCCGTAGGCCTGCACCGCCATCTGCAGCACCTCGGTCGAGCCGTTGCCGAGAAAGACCTCCTCGTCGCGGACGCCGAGCATCGGGGCGAGCTTGGACCGGAAGACGGCCGCCTGGTTGTCGGTGTAGCGGTTCGCGACGGCAAACGCGTCGATCGCCGCCTGCCGCGCGGAGGGTGAGATGCCCAGCGGGTTCTCGTTGGCGTTCAGTCGCAGCGGATCCTGGACGGTGCCAGCACCACGAACGGGCGAGAACCAGCGGCCGGCGAGGCTGGCGAGGCCCGTATCCGCCTCCGCGGCGGCGAGCGTCGAGGGTGCCGCCGCGGCCGCGCCGGCGAGGGCACCGGCCCGGAGGAAGTCGCGGCGGCGCATCAGTCGTTCCCGTCGTCGCTGATGGGCTTGGTGCGCACCGTCGGGTACTCGATGCCCAGCTGCTCGAGGTAGCTGTCGAAGCGGGTCGGGTCGTAGTAGAACTCGCGCATCTGGGGCCTCCAGCGGTCCATGATCTCCTGATTCAGCCAGATCGCCGGTTGGTCGGTCTCGCTGATGAACGGGATGTATTCCGTCTCGGCCGTCTGCACCTCGTTGAAGTACGTCCAGGCCGCGTCGATCAACTCGGGCTTCAGCAGAAGATCCAGCAGGGTGCGGGCCTGTACCTCGGCGCCCTTTGCGGCCCCCTTGTGCGCGATCGGCGTCGCCATGGCGATGCCGTTGGCCCAGTTGTGGCCGGGTCCCCCGGGGATGTTCGAGGGATACCGGAAGGTGACGGTGGGCATGTTCCAGCTCACGTCACCGATGTCGTCGGAGCCCCCGCCGAGCGAGCGGGAGAGGTCGAC
>JAHHMJ010000526.1 GCA_018678395.1 Gemmatimonadota bacterium
TCTCCGGACCTCCCGGCGCACTACGCCGGTGTACCGGTGAATACCCCTGCCGGGGACCCCGTCACCGACCAGGGGGCCACGCTGGGGCGTGTGCTGTTCTACGACGCGGAGTTGAGTCTGAATGGGACGGTGTCCTGTGCGAGTTGCCACACACCGGAAACCGGGTTCACGGACGAGGAGCGGTTCAGCGTGGGCTTCGAGGGCGGGCGGACGCCGGCCCACTCCATGCGCCTCGGCAACGCCGTCTACTACGAGGGGCGCACCATGTTCTGGGATCAGCGGGCGATCTCGCTCGAAGACCAGGTGCTGCAGCCGGTTCAGGACGGCGTCGAGATGGGCTTCGACGCCTCAGTCGGTGGACTCGACTCCCTCGTATCACGCCTCGAGAACACCGCGCATTACCCGGTGCTCTTCGAGTGGGCGTTCGGGACGTCCGACGTCACCGCCGAGCGGATGGAGACGGCACTCGCTCAGTTCATCCGAAGCATGGTGAGCGCCGACAGTCGGTTCGATCGGGCACTCTCGGCCGCCGGGTACACTGGGGGGCCGGTGCCCCAGGCCCTCCCCGGCTTCTCGGCCGACGAGAACGCGGGGCTGCGCCTCTTCCTGGAGCCGCCGGATCGGGGCGGGGCGGGCTGTGCCGGGTGCCACACGCCGCCGACCCTGGCTCTGGATCCGGGGAGCGGGAGCAACGGGTTGGACGCTGGGGAGACCGTGGTCTTCAAGTCCCCCTCGCTGGCCAACGTCGCCGCCACGGGCGGATACATGCACGATGGCCGGTTCGCGACGCTGGAAGAGGTCGTGCGCCACTACTCGGACGGCGTTCAGGACGGGCCGGCGCTGGATCGCCGGCTGCGGGGCCCGGGTGGACAGCCACTTCGGTTGAATCTGAGCGACGATGAGCAGGCGGCCCTGGTGACCTTCCTGAGCACCCTGACGGACGAGACCTTTCTCGCCGACGAGCGCTTCGCCGATCCGTTCGTGCGGTGAGGGACGTGCGCGGTCGGGCGTGACGAGCGCTCGGAGTCGCTTGCCGGGCACCCGGAGTCGCTTGCCGGGCACCCGGCGGTGTGTCTACCCTCGGCGGGCCGCCTTCGGCCCGGCATTGCTGCCGGCCCGCGCCGCGCCGACTCCCGCCGCCGAGCTCTCACCGCATGTTCGCTCGCTCCGCCTCCGGCCTCCCGCTCGTCCTCGCAGCGCTCGTTCACCTCGGTAGCGCACCGCTGAGGGCGCAGTCCCCCGCGCCTTCGGCTCGCTCCATCGAAGCTCGGGGCGGCGAAGTCGGCCTCCAGACCGAAGACCTCGCCGCCCTCCGCTGGCGCGAACTCGGGCCGGCCATCACGAGCGGCCGCATCACCCGCTTCGCCGTCGACCCTCGCGACACGGATGTGATCTACACGGCGTCGGCCTCGGGTGGCGCGTGGAAGACGATCAACGCGGGGACCACCTGGGATCCCGTGTTCGCGCACGAGAGAACCGCATCACTCGGTGCGATCGCCCTCGATCCATCGAACCCCGACGTGGTGTGGCTCGGGACCGGTGAGCAGAACAGCGTGCGCAGCTCGTCGTTCGGCGACGGCGTCTATCGGTCGCTCGACGGAGGACTCACCTGGGAGCACCGCGGCCTCGAAAGCAGCCGGCACGTCGGCCGGATCGTCGTCCACCCCGACGACTCGGACGTGGTCTTCGTGGCGGCGATGGGATCGCTGTGGGGCCCCGGCGGTGAGCGCGGTCTGTATCGCACGCGCGACGGGGGGGAGAACTGGGAGCGGGTTCTGGCCATCGACGAGCACACGGGCGTGGTCGAGGTGGCGATGGACCCCCGCGACCCCGAGGTGCTCTTCGCCGCGACCTTCCAGCGCGAGCGCCGGCAGTGGAGCATGGTCGGCGGCGGGCCGGGCAGCGGCCTGCATCGCAGCGACGACGGTGGCGAGACGTGGCGGCGCGTCGAGGGCGGCTTCCCGACCGAGCCCCTGGGCCGCATCGGCGTCACCTTCTGTTCGGGGCAGCCCGACACGATGTACGCCAGCGCGGTCGGGCCGACGGGCGGCATCTTCCGTTCGGACGACGCGGGCGCCACCTGGGAACGCCGTAACGCGCAGATTCAGAGCCACTGGTTCTACGGCGAGCTGGTCTGCGACCCGGAGGACCCGGATCGGCTCTACGTGCCGATGACCCCGCTGTACGTGTCCGACGACGGGGGGCGCACCTTTCGCAACCTGGTGCGCAGCGCGGTTCACGTGGACCACCACACGCTGTGGGTGAATCCCGACGACCCGACCCACCTCATGGTGGGCAACGACGGGGGCGTCTACGTTTCGCGCGACCGCGGGGAGCAGTGGACCTGGCAGCAGAACCTGCCGGTCATGCAGCTCTACACCGCCGGGGTC
>JAHHMJ010000551.1 GCA_018678395.1 Gemmatimonadota bacterium
GTCGGCGGCGGACTCGGCTTCGATGTCGGAGCACTGCATGCCTTCGGCGAAGCCCGATTCATGACCGCATCGTTCGAGGCCGAAAGCCCCGGACTCGAGGACGCGAGCACAGCCTTCGTGGCCGTAACCGTCGGCCTCGCCTTCAGCTTCGGCGGCGGCGGCGAGAACTGACGCTATCAGCCCGACACGGAAATCATCAATGCCGCCAGCAGCACCAACCACAGCAGCGCGGCGGCCATGACCCCGACGAGGGCCAGCGGGAGCGCGCGCATCGCCGAGAGGCGGTAGAGCCACGGCGTCGATACCACGGTGAGGCCGATCGCGAGCGTCAGGGCCGCGCCGAATGGGGGCATCTCGATGCCCAGGAGCTGCGCACCGTTCAGCGCCAGTCCCCAGAGCAGGGCCCAATGCGCCGCCAGGTACAGCGGCAGGACCAGGTGCTCGCCCAGGTGCCAGCCGACCCGGGAGAACACGCCGCGAAACGCGGCGGCCACGAGCGCCACCAGCACCGGCCCCCAGATGCGCAGGTCCATCGCGCGTCGCGGCTGCGCACCCGAAAACGGGAGGGGTTCCTCGTACGGCCACGGCTCCAGCGACGGCCCCAGTGCCGCTCCGCCCCAGATCGATGCGGTCGCGGCCAGCACCACGAGCGGGAGCAGCGCATAGGGGACCGGTCCCATGTGCGCCTGCCGATGCCCGGCGACCCATCCCCGCGCCACCGCCCCGGGCCGGATCGTCAGGTCCCGGATCGTGGCCGGGATCCGCCCCCAACCGGCCACGAGATCTCGACCGACGGCGAGAAGCATCGGCACAAGCCGGATGCGCCCCTGTCGAGCGGCCTGGCCGCATTCCCCGCATCGCTCCCCGACGAGTTCCGCCTCGCAGTTCAGACAGCGGCTCTCCGACGCGAGGCGATCGACACGGTCGACGAGGGACTCGTCCACCCGCCGTCCTCAGCCGCCCGGCCGGAAGCGTAACGCGCTCCACACCTCGTCGATCGAGATGTTGCGCACGGGGCGGATGCCCTCGGCGATCAGCGTCTCGGCGACGCGGTCGCGGTTCAGGTCCGTGTCGAGCTGGCCGGCTTTCGGGAACGCGACCCAGGTGAGGCGATCCGCCTTGGCGGACTCGATGATGGCCGCCTTCGCCGCGTCCAGATCGGCCCCCGTGCGGGCGAACGCAAGCAGGCCGTCAGCCACGGGGGCATGAGGAAGGTCCTCCGCGACGCCCTCGGGGCGTCCCAGGACGCGCAGGGTGTCGTTCTCGAGCTGGAGCTTTCGGGCGAGGTCTGTCATCGGGAGGGATCCATGGCCTTCAGCTCTTCCAGGAAGTTCTGGACCAGCACGTAGTCGAGGGGAGGCCGCCCGGGGAGCGGGCCCTCGGGAACGAGGTCCTCGGCGAGATACACGGTGGCCATGCCACCCTCGCCGATCCTGCGCTCGACGCGGTAGCGGCCGGCCAGGGCGCGATTCAGGCGGTCGAGGACATCGGTCGGTTCGGGCATGCCGCTAGAATGCGGCGCATCGGCCGTTCACGCCACGGGCAGAGCTTTCCCCTCACCCCCCCGCGTTCCGCGACCAGTTCAACCGTTCGAAGAGCGCCTGGATCCTGCGGTAGTGATGGTTCGCGATGAACGCCTCGTGCGCGGGCATCGTACCGGGGAACATGAGCGGGGCCAGATTCGGCCCTTCCTCGTTGCCCTCCCGCGAGGACTTGTTCCAGCCGGCGTCACCCGCGGGCGTCAAACGGAATCCCTCGATGCCCTTGTACTCGATCGGAGTCGACTGGCCTCGGAGCGCCATGGCGCGCGCGCGCTCCTCGGCGTCGACCGCGGGGAGGTGCTCGAGGTCGAGCACGTGCCCCCAATCATGCACGAGCGCGTTGACGTAGCGCGGGAAGAACTCGGCACTCGGACCCACGAGGCTGACCACCGCTCCCTGCCCACTCACGAGCTCGGAGGACGTGTTGCCCCCGGTCAGGCCCATCCAGCTCTGGGCCCGCTCCTCGTCGCTGCGCAGATCGTGGGCCACGAATCCCACGACGATGTCGGCGTTCGATTGCGCCTTCATCTCGGCATCGACGGCGGCCCCGAAGCACGACTGCGTGCACCCCGGCGACGGTCGTTGCCCGCCTGCGAGTGGCACCACCCGAGGGCTGCTGCTCCGGATGTCGGCGATGGGGAAGAGCTGCTTCGCATACGCCTCGGCCTCGGCCGCGACGTTGCGGATCACCGGCAGCATCGCAGCCAACTCGTCGGGATCGTCCTCCCACGCGCCGGCCTGGAACACCAGGTAGTCGACGGTGAGGACCGGCGTGTAGTCCCAGTACTCCGCAGGGCATCGCGCCCGGTAGG
>JAHHMJ010000009.1 GCA_018678395.1 Gemmatimonadota bacterium
TCGTTCCGCCCGCGGCTCTGAACCAGGTGCAGCGGCTCTTCAAGACGGCCGACGACATCCATGTGGCCTGGGATCACGGTGCCGATGGTTCGGCTCGCAAGAACCACCTCGGCTTCCGCTCGGGGTCGACGGAGGTCTACACGCGGCTCATCGAGGGGAGCTACCCGAACTACGAGCAGGTCATTCCGAAGGACAACGACAAGCACGCGACCATCGACAAGAAGGCGCTCGAGTCGGCCGTACGCCGGATGGCCGTCGTCGCCTCCGACCAGACACACCGGATCCGGCTGCGCTTCGAGGAGAACCGCGTCCACCTCAACGTGCTCACCCCCGACCTGGGTGAAGGGCACGACGAGCTGGAGCTCTCCTACGGCGGCGAGGAAATGGAGATCGGCTTCAACGCGAACTACCTGCTCGAGGTACTTCGCTACATGCCCACCGCCGAGGTGAAGTTGAGCTTCAAGGCCCCGGAGAGGGCAGCCACGGTCGAGCCCGTCGGTGAGGCCGACGAGTCGATCGACTATCTCTGCCTGGTGATGCCGCTCCGCTTGCTGGACTGACCCGGGGGAGGAACCCCTGCGCCGAACCGCGGCCGGGCGACGGCCTGTCTACTCGAATCCGCCCCAGGCCGCAGCCATGTCCTCGTTCGAGAGCACACGGAACGCGACCATCGTCTCCGTCCTTTCCAGGCCTTCGACGCCGGCGATCCTCTCGGTCACGACAGTGGCGATCGCCTCCCAGTCGGGGACGCGCACCATCGCGACCAGATCCCAGTCCCCCGCGACGGAGTAGACCTCGGCGACGCCGTCGAAGGCTACGATCGCTTTCGCAGCGTCGGCCACGTGGTCGGGGTGGCAGCGGACCATCACGAGTGCGACGAACATCGAACCTCCGGAATCGGGGATGACGGTGGGGTCGTTCGAGGGAGATCGGCGGTCATGCGCCACCGGCGGCCTCGAGCAGCTCTGCGCCCGTGTAGACCGCGAGCAGGCGGAGCCCCGCCTCGGTGAGGCGTTCTCGGCCTCCCTCCTCCCGATCGACCAGCGTGAGGACGCCGGCGATCTCGCACCCGTAGGCTCGAAGGACCTCGACGGCCTTGAGGGCGCTGCCTCCGCTGGTCATCGAGTCCTCGACGACGAGGCACCGCGCGTCCGTGGGCAGCCCGCCCTCGACCTGCTGACCGGTGCCGTGACCCTTGGGCGCCTTGCGGACCGAGAAGGCGTCGCGGGGGTCGCCGGCGACGAAGCTTTCGCGCGCGATGGCGTAGGCCACGGGGTCTGCGCCCATGGTCAGCCCCCCGACGTGGGTGAACGCCCATTCGCTGGCGCGCAGGGCCTCCCAGCATACCTTTCCAGTGAGGGCCTGCCCCTCTGCGGACATGGTCGTTCTGCGCGCATCGACGTAGTAGGACGAACGCGCGCCACTGGCGAGGGTAAACTCCCCTACACGGACGGAGCGCTCGACGAGGAGCGCCTTGAGACGGTCTCGATCATTCATGACCGCCACACTCCGTCGCCGCCGCCACGCCGTCAACCCCGACCGATGCGTCTTCGACCGTCAATCCTGCGCCGTTCGGCTCTCGCGCTCGCCCTCGTTGGGGCGGCGTGCGACAGCGGTGGACCCATCGACCCCGGCTCGCTCCGATTCGGCCAACTCGGCTCGATGCGGCTCACGGTCGTGGCTCCGCTCGCGCTCGGCGCGGGGGAGTCCGAGCAGGTGCTCACCTGGCGGTCGGACGGGCGCTGGGAGCTGCGCGAAGAAGTGCGGTACCGCGATCTCGTCGGCGACGCCTCCATGCGTCGGTCGGAAGGCGCGACCCCCTCTCTGGCGAACGCGTACGCCCAGTGGATCACGGACGTCAACGACAACCCCGGGCTGACCCTGTTCGTCGACCAGCTCGATCCGTCGCTCGACCCGACGTGCACCGTCACCCGCTCCCGCGTGACTCTCTACATCGAGGACCAGCCGTCGGGTACCTCCGAGAGCTGGACGCGCTGCGTACCGGGCTTCCTGCAGGATCTCAGCTTCCAGGCGGGTCCCGATCCCGCTGCGCCGCGGGTCGCCAACCTCGCGCGGCTCGCGAGGGACTACACGCTGGGTGAGAACTTCTCGGCGGCGTACGGGGCCACCCAACCCTTCGGTACCCTGGACAAGGGTGAGGACACGCCCAGCGCTCTCGAGGACCCGCTCATCATTCAGAGCATGGTGGCCTTCGACGCCTTCTGGGCAATCCATCGGCCCGGCACTGTCGCGCCGCCGGTCGATTTCGAGACCGAGACCGTGATCGTCGCCGCCCGCGGAGAGCGTCGTGAAGCCGGCGACAGCATCGAGGTCCGCGCCGTGCGTCCGGGTGGTGCCCAGGGGACGGTTGTGACGCTCGTGGAGCGCGTGCCCGGCGACTTCTGTTCGCCGGCCGAACAGACGCACGTTCCCTTCCACATCGTGGTGACGCCGCGGACTCCCACACCCGTGAGCTTCCAGCGGCCCGTCGCGGTGGAGCGCGTCGATTGCGGATAGGGGGCGCGTGGTGAGCGGCGTTTCGATGCGGCGGCGCTTCGTGCTCCTCCTCGGAGCCTTTGCCGTTCTGCTCGCCGGCCTCTTCGCATACATCAGCTGGCGGGTGTCTGGGGCGGCGCTGGAGGCGGAGCTCGATCAGCGGCTCGTGCAGGTCGCGGGCGCGGTGGCCCGCACGAACATCGACGCCGATCTGCTCGCCTTTCTCGAAGAGGGTGAGGAGGACACCAACACCTGGCTGGGCGCACAGAGCCAGTTGGACAGCCTCGCGTCGTACTACGTGGCCGACGCCTGGATCTTCAGACCGGACCAGAGCGCCGTCGTCACGCGCGAGTCGGGCGACTCGATTCCGATCGGGACGCCGCTACGGTTCCTGGCCCAGTACGATTCCGAGATCCGCATCGCGCAGCGGGACGGGAGCTCCACGACCCCGGTGTGGTTCGACGAGACCGGCGCGCCCTACAAGTACGGGTTCACGGCGTTCGGCGGTCTCGTGCTCGGGATCCTCATGCCTGCGGACCTCTACGCGCCATTGGGGCGCCTGCAGCGAGGCCTCCTGTTCGGCAGTCTCTTCGGGCTCGGGCTCGCCGTGCTGCTCGGCACCTTCCTGGCCACGAACATCGCCTTCCCCATTGAACGGCTGGTCCGGGCCGCGGGGCGCATTCAGCGCGGGTACCTCGATCGGCCCGTACGACTCGACCGCGAAGACGAGCTCGGACGCCTTGCCGACGCCATGGAGCGCATGCGCCGCGGCGTCCTCGAACGCGACGAACAGCTCCGATTGATGCTGGCCCAGGTGGCCCACGAGATCCGCAATCCGCTGGGTGGGCTGGAGCTGTTCGCGGCCGCGGCGATCGATACGGAGGAGCGGGGCGAGCGTGCGCGGCTCATCGGTCGGGTACGGGGCGAGGTCCAGGCCCTCAACCGAATCATCAACGACTTCCTGGCTTTCGCGCGCCCGACCACCGTGGAGATGTCGGCCGTCGACCTGCGCGTCCCGGTGTGGGACGCGGTCGAGCTGGCGACGAACCGCCAGGGCGAGGACGTCGCCATCGACGTGCGGCTGCCGGATCACTCGCTCATGGCGCTCGCCAACGACGAGCGGGCGAAGCGGGCCGTACTCAACCTGCTGCAGAACGCACTCGCCGTCTCGGACCGTGTGACGGTGTGGGGCGATCGCGAGGGCGGCCAGGTGATGTTGGCGGTCTCCGACGACGGACCCGGCGTCCCCGACGACCAGCGCAAGCGGATCTTCGACCCCTTCGTGACGGACAAGGAGAAGGGTGCGGGTCTGGGTCTGGCCATCGTGAAGCGCGACATGGAAGCCATGGACGGGCGCGTCGAAGTGCGCTCGGCGTCCGAGTCCGGCGTTGGGACGGGTGCCGAGTTCCGGGTATATTTCCCAGTTCTGGACGAACCTCCCACGCCTTGACGGCGGTGCGGGCCCATGGCCGACATCCTCATCATCGACGACCACGATTCCATGCGCGAGGGGCTGGAGATCCACCTCCGGCGCCGTGGACATCGCACCCTCGCCGCCTCCGGTGGGCAGGCGGGTCTCGACCTTCTGGCCGAGTCGCCGGTCGACGTCGTGATCACCGACCTGAAGATGGCCCGGGTCGACGGCATGCAGGTCCTGCGGCGGGTGAAGGAAGCCGCGCCCGAGACCGAAGTCCTCGTCATCACCGGGTACGGCACGATCGAGACGGCGGTCGAGGCCATGAAGCTCGGTGCCGCCGACTTCATCACCAAGCCGTTCTCGTCCGAAGAGTTCGGCGTGAAGATCGATCGCCTGGTCGCCGACCGCGCGGAGAAGTCGCGACTCCGGAAGGAGAACCTCGCGCTGCGGGTCGAGAATGCCGCGCTCAAGGAAGGCGGCGACGTCCGCTACGGCGAGATCGTCGGGGAATCGTCGCCGATGCAGGAGGTCTTCCGCTGGATCGAGCGGGTCGGGCGGAGCGACTCGACGGTCATGATCTACGGCGAATCGGGGACCGGAAAGGAGTTGGTCGCGCGGGCGGTGCACGCGGGAAGCCGTCGTCGCGACCGTCCCTTCGTGCGGGTGAACTGCGGTGCTCTGGCCGAGGGACTTCTCGATTCCGAGTTGTTTGGACACGAGAAGGGGGCGTTCACGGGCGCCGAGCGGAAGCGGCGGGGTCGGTTCGAACTCGCCGACTCCGGCACCCTGTTCCTCGACGAGATCTCCACGATCAATCTGGCGACGCAGATCCGGCTCCTGCGGGTGCTCCAGGAGCGCGAACTCGAGCGGGTGGGTGGAGAGGAGACCATCCCCGTCGACGTGCGGATCGTCGCCGCCACCAACACCCCGGCCGAGGAGCTGCTCGAAGGGGACTTCCGCGAGGACCTCTTCTACCGTCTGCACGTCGTCCCCATCCAGCTGCCCCCGCTGCGCGCCCGCAGGGAGGACATCCCCCTCCTGGTGTCCCATTTCCTGGACAAACTCCGGGATCGCACGGGGTCGTGCGTGCGCGAGGTGAGCTCCTCGGCGTTGGATGTGCTCATGTCGCACGATTGGCCCGGGAATGTGCGCGAGCTCGAGAACGTGGTGGAGCGGGCCCTCGTCCTCGCCGACCGCGAACTGCTCGAGGCAGACGATCTGCCCCGCCTGGGCGAGAACGGACGCGTCGTGCCGCCTCCCTCCGTTCCGGCGTCCCCCGGCGACTTCCCGGACGGGGGCATGGATCTGAATCGGGCCATGGAGGGGCTCGAGGAACGACTCTTGCGTCAGGCTCTTGGGCAGGCGGATGGCGTAAAAGCCGAAGCAGCCCGATTGCTGGGTCTGAAGCCGAGCGCCCTCTACTACAAGTTGGAGAAGTACGGAATCGAAGCGTGAAGATCCGAAGGTCGTCCACGGGAATTCGTCGATCGGGCCGGGTACTGCACCCGGCCCTCGTCGTCCTGTGGATGGGCCTCGCGGGCCTCTCCGTGGTTCCCGCACCGACCGCGGCGCAGGACCCGGCGTTGGCGCAGCAGGACCAGGCCACCCTGATCCAGCTGAATGACCAGGAGCTGCGGCATCGGGCCGCCGTCCTGGCCTACGAACAGGCACTCGCCGCGCGTCTCGTGGTCGAGGCCCAGTGGGAGGCCGCGCTCGACTCCGTACAGATCGCGCGGCAGTCGGGGGACCAGGCCGCCTACGATGGCGCATCGGAGCGCCACATGCTGCTGGCGCGCGACCTCACGCGTATGGACCGCCGGGTCCAGCAGGTCGGGGATTCACTCGAGGCGGTGCGCTCGGATTACCTCGAGGCCATGGACGCCCGTCTCGGCGTGCTCCTGGAGCTTCAGGATTCGGCGCTGACGCGTGCCGATGTCCAGCGCTTCGACCTCCTGATCGCCGATCTGGGCAACCAGTTCCGAGAGCTCGAGGCGTCGAGCGACGTTCTGACTCCGCGCCCGCTCGTCATGCAGGGCGTGCTGGTCTACAGTCCTCGGGACACCCCCTCTCGCCTGCGCAACAAGATCGAGATCGCCAATCGGCGTATCGACCAGGTGCAGGCGGGGATCGAGGAGGCCGACGGACGCATCGGCGGCATCGAGCAGCGCATCCGGCTGGAGCGTCAGCAGGACAACTTCCGCTCGACGTTGGGACGGTTCGACGACACGCGTGTTCCGGTGGGACCGCCGGGGCAGTCCCGATCGCAGGGAGAGCAGACCGTCAGCGACACGACCGGGATTCGCACGATCCCCGAGACGTTGGACGCTCAGCTCGAGGGGTGGCGCACCCTGCGGGGGCAGTTGGAATCGATGCTCCAGCGGCTCGAATCGGTGCGGGACGAGCTCGAGTCCCACCTCGGCGAGTCGCCCCCCGCGC
>JAHHMJ010000222.1 GCA_018678395.1 Gemmatimonadota bacterium
GCGGCCAGGCCTCCGCCCGCCGCCTCCCCGGAGGGCCCGGAGAGCGTGATCCGCTGCGGGCGCGGCATCGGACGGGGCGGCTGAGCCGTCACCTGCGCCCGGAAGAAGTTGCGCGTCACGGTGGAGCGCAGATCACGGAGGAGGTCGACGAACATCTCGAAAGCCTCCTTCTTGTACTCGACCAGCGGGTCCTTCTGGCCCCAGCCCCGGAAGCCGATGGACGCCTTCAGGTGGTCGAGATCGTACAGGTGGTCCTTCCACTTGTCGTCGATGGTCGAGAGCAGGATGTAGCTCATGACCCGGTCGGCGAGTTCGCCGAAGCCCTCGATCTTGCGGTGGAAGTGGGCCCGGGTCGCAGCGAGCGCCACGTCGGCGACCTCTTCGGCATCGAATTCGTGATCCGGGTCCTCCTGCTCGGGCAGGCCGTCGACCAGCACGAAGTAGTCCATCAGGAGGCGCTTGCGCAGTCCCGCGAGCTCCCAGTTCTCCGGATCGATCTCGTCGGGGCAGTACTCGTCGAGGAGCCGACGCACGCTGGCCTCGATCATCTCCCAGAGTTCGCCCTTGAGGTCTTCCCCGCCCTGGAGGGCGAAGAGCCGAAGATCGTAGACGACCTCTCGCTGCTGGTTCATGACGTCGTCGTAGTCGAGCAGCCGCTTCCGTGCCTCGAAGTTGTTCCCCTCGACGCGCTTCTGTGCCCGTTCGATCGACTTCGTCACCAGCCCGTGCGTGATGACCTCACCTTCCTCCGCGCCCATCTTCTCCATCGCGTTCGCAATCCGCTCCATGCCGCCGAAGAGGCGCATGAGATCGTCTTCGAGCGACAGGAAGAACTGCGTCGCACCCGGATCACCCTGCCGGCCGGCCCGGCCGCGGAGCTGTCGGTCGATACGCCGAGACTCGTGTCGCGCCGAACCGATGATGTGCAGCCCGCCATCCTCGACCAGCGTATCCGCACTTCGTGACTCGATCTTCTCGTCGTAGCGCGTAGGGTCGACGGGCTGGACGTCGAGGAGGTCGAGACCGCGCCCAAGCGACCACTCGACCGTGCGCATGTCCCGCACACCCTCGCCGAGTTTGATGTCGGTGCCGCGGCCCGCCATATTCGTCGCGATCGTGATCGCCCCGGGGCGGCCCGCCTCGGCCACGACCTCGCTCTCCCGCTTGTGCTGCTTGGCGTTGAGGACGTTGTGGGTGAGTCCCCGGCGCTTGAGCATGCGGGACAGCGTCTCCGATACCTCGACGTTCGTCGTGCCCACGAGGACCGGGAGTTCGAGCTTGTGCAGTCGCTCGATCTCGTCGAGGATCGCGTTGTACTTCTCCCGCTTGGTCCGGAAGATCAGGTCGTTGCGATCATCACGCACCACAGGACGGTTGGTCGGAATGACCATGACGTCCAGGCCGTAGATCTGGTGGAACTCGGTCTCTTCCGTCTCCGCGGTTCCCGTCATCCCGGCCAGCTTGTCGTACATCCGGAAGTAGTTCTGGATCGTGATCGTGGCGAGCGTCTGCGTCTCGCCCTTGATCTCGACCCCCTCCTTCGCCTCGACCGCCTGGTGGAGCCCGTCGCTCCAGCGACGTCCGGCCATCTGACGGCCGGTGAACTCGTCGACGATGACGATGCTGCCGTCCTCACCGAGGATGTACTTCTCGTCCCTCAGGTAGAGCGCGTAGGCCTTCAGCAGCTGGTGGATGACGTGGAGCTTCTGGTTCTTGGCCGCGTATGCCGCCTCCATCTCCTGCAGCTTCTCGCGGCGCTCGTCGACCGTGAGGGACTCGTCCGTCTCGATCGCTCCGATCTCCTCCGAGAGATCCGGCACCACGAAGGCTTCGGCGTCGTTCGGGGAGAGCTCGTCGAGGCCGGCTTCCGACAGATGCACGTTGTGGCCCTTCTCGTCCATCGCGAAGAGCAGCATCTCGTCGATGTCGTGGAGCCGCTTCTCACGCATGTAGTCGGCTTCGACCTTCTGCACGAGCGTCTGCAGCGACGGGTCGTCCGCGAACATCTTCAGCAGCCGCTTGTGGCGGGGCGTACCGCGCTTGACCGCGAGGAGCTTCTCTCCCGCCTCGAAGGTGTTGCCCTCCTCGAGGTCCTTCTCCGCACTCGACACGAGGTCGTTCGTGATGCGCGTCTGCTTGGCGAAGAGCGCCTTCACCAGAGGGTTGTATTGCTTGAAGGGCGTCGCCGTGTCCCGACCGACCGGCCCGGAGATGATGAGCGGCGTCCGCGCCTCGTCGATCAGGATCGAGTCCACCTCGTCGATGATCGCGTAGTGATGCCCCCGCTGCACCCGCTGCTCCAGGGTGTGGACCATGTTGTCGCGGAGGTAGTCGAAGCCGTACTCGTTGTTGGTCCCGTAGGTGATGTCGGCGTGGTAGGCGGCCCGACGCTCGGGCGTCCCGGGCTGGTACTTGTCGATGACGTCGACGGTCAGCCCGAGGTAGCTGTAGATCGCACCCATCCACTCGGCGTCACGGGTCGCCAGATACGAGTTGACCGTGACGAGGTGGGCTCCGCGCCCTGCGAGCGCGTTCAGGTAGAGGGGGAGCGTCGCGGCCAGCGTCTTCCCCTCCCCCGTCTGCATCTCCGTGACCCGACCACGATGCAGCGCGATACCACCGATCAGCTGGACGTCGTAGGGCACCATGTTCCAGATCGCAGAGGTCCCGGCGAAGTGGACCTCCTGCCCGGAGAGCCGGCGACACGCCTCCTTGACGACGGCGAACGCTTCGGGCATGAGCTCGTCGAGGGTGTCTTCGACCGCCTCGAGGGACTGCTGCTCCAGCGCCCCCAACTCGACCGACAACTGCTCGCGTTCGGCGGGATCCTCGGACGCGCCCTTCTGGGCTCGGACCTCGGCGATCCGGACGTCCACATCGGCCGTCGCTTCCGCGATACGCGCTCGGAACTCGTCGGTCTTCCCCCGGAGGGCCTCCTCCGACAGCGACGAGAGTCCCTCGTAGATCTGATTGATCTCGTCGACGACCGGCTGAAGCTTCTTCACCTCCCGGTCGTGGCGGTTGCCGATGATGGTCTTGACGATCGACTTCAGCATGGGGCGTACAGTTCCTTCGATTCGATGAATTCGCGTACCGCGTCGGGGACGAGGTGCTTCACGCTTCGTCGTTCCTTCAACCGCCGTCTCAGGTCGGAAGAGGACACGTCGAGGCGAGTGACCGGGACCTGCACGAAGGGAACACCCAGTTCGGGCGCCCGTTCGAGGGCGTCGCGCCCCTCCCTCGTGAGGACGGCGATGCGGGCCAGTCGTCCGATCTCGATCGGCTCGCGCCATTCCCCGAACGACCGCCACTGGTCCTCACCCAGAAGCAACGTCCAGCGCACATCCGGAGCTTCGGCGGAAAAGGCTCTCAACGTATCCACGGTGAACGAGGGCGGCGGACGATCCAGCTCCGTCCGACTCACCTCGAAGTCCACCTCATTCTCGACCGCCCTGCGGAGCATCTCGAACCGCGCCTCCGGTGGTGCGGCGCCGGGGCCCTCCTTGAAGGGCGAGCGGCGGGCCGGCACGAAGCGAATGCGGTCCAGGTCGAGCTGCTCGAGTGCGTCTCGGGCCACCACCAGATGACCCACGTGTGGCGGGTCGAAGGTGCCCCCGAAGACGCCCACGTCCATGCGGTCAACCTCCCCCGCCGACGGCCCCGCCTCCCCCGGATACCCCCGCCTCTCCACCGGATCCGCCCCCGTCTCCGAGCGCTCGGGCTTCGGGCGACTCCGGGTACTCGTTCAACAGGCGCTCCGTGGCCGTCGCCACCTCGTCGTC
This sequence comes from Gemmatimonadota bacterium, assembly GCA_018678395.1. Classification (GTDB taxonomy): domain Bacteria; phylum Gemmatimonadota; class Gemmatimonadetes; order Longimicrobiales; family Gaopeijiaceae; genus Gaopeijia. The sequence continues at coordinate 3,783 of JAHHMJ010000222.1, forward strand.
GTAGCCGATGCGGGTGTACGCGTCGATGATGCCGGCCAGTGCCGTCGGGGCCCAGTCCGTCTCCGGGAACGCCTCGAGGAGTTCCTGCCAGTAGAGGATCGCCGCATCGGGTACGTTGCGCCGCAGGTAGTAGGCACCGTTGTCGTACTGCTTCTCGGCGAGTTTGTCGCGCATCTCGCGAACGATCTCGGCCGCCTGCTCCGCAGCGGGCGTACCCTGCCAGTCCGAGGCCACGTTCTGGCAGACCGTCACCGCCTGCATGGTGAACGTCTGGTCGCGCTGGGCGATGGGCGAGAGAGCCTCGTTCGATCGGCAGACTCCCAGCGCGGCATCGGGTGCCTGCGGGTGCGCCGGGAACCGGTCGATGAAGCGCGTGAATTCGGACTGCGCGAGGATGTACTGATCGCTGCGGAAGTAGGCGCGCGCCAACATCAGCTGGGCCTCGGCCGCCTGGGAGAAGCCGGGCGCCCCGAGAATCAGCCGCTCGAGCGTCTCCGACGCATCACCATATTCCTCGGCCTCGAACTCGATCCGGCCCATCTCGAAGAGCTGGGTCGCGGTCAGGCCCTCCCACCGAGACGTCGAGGCACAGGCGCCGGCGACCCCGACGAGGACCACGAGTACGATACGGGACAGGAACGACGGAAAGGAGGCGGTCACACGGAACCGGGATGGAGGAGAACGCGGAACATCCGTTGAAGGTACCCGAATCACGCCGAGGGGTTCAGCCCTCGTAGAAGGCGTGAATTCCGTCGGCCACTTCGGCCAGCCGATCCATCCCGAGCTCGGGAAAGACGGGGAGGCTGAGAACCTCGGTGCAGAGCTGCTCGGCGACCGGCAGCTGACCCTTCCGGCCCCCGAGCTCCGCAAAGCACTCCTGCAGGTGGAGAGGCACCGGGTAGTAGACCCCCGACCCGATGCCCTTCCCGCCGAGGAACTCACGGAGGTCGTCCCGGCGCCGCACGCGGAGCGTGTACTGGTTGTACACGTGGAAGTTGTTCTCGGCGACCCGGGGCGTGATCACCTCCGGAAGGTCGGCGAAGCGCCCCTCATAGGCGCAGGCATGCTCCCGCCGCGCGTCCGTCCATCGGTCGAGATGCTTCAGTTTCACGCGCAGGACGGCGGCCTGAAGCGCGTCGAGTCGCGAGTTCGTCCCCACCATCTCGTGGTGGTACATCTGACGGCCGCCGTGAACCCGCAGCTTCGCGACCCGCTCGGCGAGGGTCTCGTCCAATGACGTCACCATCCCCGCGTCGCCGAAGGCGCCGAGATTCTTCGTGGGAAAGAACGAGAACGCCGCCATCGGCGCTGCGGCTCCCGCCATGACCGGCAGTCCGTCCGGTCCGCGCTGCCGCGCGCCCACCGCCTGCGCCGCATCCTCGATGACCACCAGCCCGTGCGCGTCGGCCCATTCCGTGATGCCGGACATCGGCGCCATCTGGCCGAACAGGTGAACCGGGATCACGGCCCGCGTCCGCCCCGTCCGCACCGCCTCCAGCGTCTCGGCCGTCACGTTGAAGGTGAAGGGATCGACGTCGCAGAACACGGGTCGGAAGCCCGCGTTCCACACGGCCCCGGCGGTGGCGAAGAAGGTGAAGGCCGGGATGATCACCTCGTCGCCGGGTCGCGGATCCAGAGCCATGAGCGGCAAGAGGAGCGCGTCGGTCCCGCTCGCGACCCCCACGGCGTGGGGCACCCCGAGATACCGGGCCATCTCGGCCTCCAACCCCTCGACCTCCGGGCCGAGGATGAACCGTTGCGACGCGACCACCCCGGCGAGGGCGGCGTCGAGGTCGTCCTTGATGGACTGGTACTGGGCGGTCAGGTCGAGAAGCGGAACGGGCACGGCGTGCGGCTCGGGAAGACGAGTGAAGAGGTCAGTAACAGCGATTCGACGAGCGGAGCGACGAAAGACCCCGCCCGAAGAGGATGGCGTCGTAGCGGGCCCTCGCCTGGGACGCCAACGCTCCCGCGCCCCCGAGTTCCAGCGAGGCCACCTGATCGAACGCATCCATGGCGCCGGCGCAGTCGCCCAGCGTCGCGAGGATCTCGCCGCGGTGGAACCACGCCTGGGCCTGAAGGGGCCGGGGCACCCCGACGGCGATCGTCCGGTCGATCATGCGCAGCGCCTCGTCCAGGTCCGCCCCTCCGCCCGCGCGCTCCGACCGCGCGAGCAACCCGCGGGCGATCTCGAAGCCGCACGTGCCGATGTGCCAATCCGCCTCCGAGCGCTGATCTCTGGGAGCCTCATCGCGAAAACGCTCGAAGAAGAGCAGCGCCTGACGGCAGTCGCCCGTTTCTTCGTAAGCCTGTCCGACCTCGAAGAGGATCCGTGGCGCCGTGTCGGCGGCCACGAGGACCCGGCGGTAGAGGGGGAGCGCCCGCCCATACTCGCCATTGCGGAAGAAGTGCCGAGCGAGCGGGAGCGCCAGATCGCCCAATCCCAGACCGGGACGCAGCTCCAGCGCCTGAACGACGGCCGTGGCCATGCGGAAGCGGTCGTTGCCCTCCTGCGCCTCGCGGGCGAGGTGCATCAGATCGGCGGCACCCTGATCCGCGTAGCTCTCGTCGGACTCCGCGGCGAGGCGGTAGAACTCGGCCGCCGGATCGACCCGGCCGAGCCGCGCGAACGTGTGCGCCACACGAGCCAGAACCTCGGGCGAGTCCTCACCCTGGCGGACGGCGAGCTGGTACTCGGCGAGCGCCTCGTCGAGAGAGTCCGCGGCGAAGGCGCGGTCCCCGCGACGTATCGCCGTATCCTCGACGGGCGGGGTACAGGCACCCGCCCACCCCAGGAGGACGAGGAGCAGGAATGCGAGATTGGACCGACGAGTCATGGCGCCCCGGTGAGCGAACGACGGGATTCGAGCGGTCCTACACCGAGAACGGCGTGGAGAGCCGTCGCAGGCGAACGGCTACTCCTCGCACTTGACGATCCACCCCTGAGGCTGGCTCCGCAGCGCCGCCGGGAGCACGGATCCCGTCACGTTGCGCGTATCGACGACGATCCGCGACTGCGCCACCACGCGCCCGTAGTCGATGTCGGTGTGATCCGTGACGATCAGCACGGCGTCGGCCTCGGCGAGCAGCGCATCCGTGAGCGGCTCCGAGCGAAGGTCCAGCCCCTCGTGCTCGAGGCTCGAGACGAACGGGTCGTGATAGCGCAGGTCCGCCCCGTCCTCACGAAGAAGGCGGAGAATGTCGAGCGCCGGGGATTCGCGCACATCCTCGATGTCCCGCTTGTACGCGACTCCGAGGACGACCACCCGCGACCCTCGCACCGGCTTCGAGACGTCGTTCAGGGCGTGCCGCACCTTCCCGAGCACGAAGTACGGCATCTCGCCGTTGACTTCCGAGGCGAGCTCGATGAAGCGCGTACGGTAGTTGAGTTCCTTCATGCGCCACGCCAGGTAGTGCGGGTCGACCGGAATGCAGTGCCCCCCGAGACCCGGCCCAGGCGTGAACTTCATGAATCCGAAGGGCTTCGTGGCCGCGGCGTCGATCACTTCCCACACGTCGACGCCGAGACGATCGGCGATGAGAGCCGTCTCGTTGACCAGGCCGATGTTCACGGCGCGGAACGTGTTCTCCAGGATCTTGGTCAACTCCGCGGCTTCGGCCGACGACACGGCCACCATCGTGTCGATGAAGCGCTCGTACAGCGCGACGCCGATCCGCGTGCAGGCCTCGGTGATGCCACCGATCACCTTGGGGGTGTTTCGGGTCTGCCAGACGGGGTTGCCGGGATCGACACGCTCCGGCGAGAAGCAGAGGAAGAAGTCCTCGCCGACCTTGAGGCCGGTCCCCTCCTCCAACTCGGGCAGGAGGAGCTCGCGAGTGGTGCCGGGATAGGTCGTCGACTCGAGGACGACGAGCTGCCCCTTCCGCAGCGTGGACTTCACCGCGTTGGCGGCCGCCACGATGAACGACACGTCGGGATCCCGCGTCTTCGACAGCGGCGTCGGCACGCAGATGGAGATCGCATCGCACTCGGCCAGCCGCGTCATGTCCGAAGTGGCCGACACCCGGCCCTCTCCGACCCAGCGCGCGACGGCTTCGGCGGGCACGTCCTGGATGTGACTTCGACCGGCGTTCACGCCTTCGACGACGGCGTCGTTGACGTCGAAGCCCAGCACATCGATGCCGGCCTCGGCAATCTCCACCAACAGCGGCAGCCCGACGTACCCGAGCCCCACCACTCCGAACAGGGGTTTGCCTTCCCGCATCCGGGTCTCGAGTGCGGTCACGGAATCGGCGTGTTCGGGCATGGCGCGGCGGGGAGGGAGGGGGTGGGCCGCCGACCGCTGCGGTCGGTAGACCGTGAAAGGTGCCGCCGGGCGCGGACCTCCCGCAAGACCGCACGGGTACAGGCCTTCCCTACTCCCGAACCGGATTCGACACCCGCCCTCGATGACACCCACCGACCCCTACGCGTACGGTGCACTCGGTCGTCCCCTCGACCCGCGCTACCCGACCAATCTGGCCGTCCTGGTCCTCACTCCACTCGTCGGCGTCGCGGGAGCCCTCCGGGGAGGCGTCGGGGTGCTCACGGGGGCCGTCGTCTGGGCCGGCACGGTCTTTCTGGCCTGGGCGCTGGCGCGGGAACTCGCTCCCGAGCGGGAGGGCCTCGCCTTCGTGGCGATGGCCCTGGCCGGGATCGCTCTCCCGCTGACCCCTACCCAGACGCTGCTCCCAGCCGGCGTTCTTCTTCTGTCCGCCCGCCTCGTCGCGCGCACGGTGGGTCCCCCGCTCCGCACCGTGGATGCGGCGGTCGTCGCCGGAATCGCCCTCTGGGCCGCAGCGACGCCCACGGGCTGGACGGCTACCCTGGCGGCAGCCGTCGCCTTCGCGCTCGACCGCCGCGGGGCCGAACCGGGCCCCAGGCGCCACGCATACCTGGCGC
>JAHHMJ010000602.1 GCA_018678395.1 Gemmatimonadota bacterium
GCCCTGCTCGACCCGGGCCACGAGCCAGGCACGCACGAAGTCGAAGACGTTCTTGAGCGTGAAGGCGACGAGGATGAGGATGATGATCCCCTGCACCGCGGCGAGCGGATCGCCGTCCAGATCCACGATCCGGTAGACCGTCACGTCGAGGAACCGGTCCATCGGCGCCGACGCGTCGGCCGGAACCCCCGCACCCGCCAGATCCGCCCCGTCGTCGGCGAAGCGCGCCCGGACGAAGGGGATCAGCAGGACGTACGACACGGCGTCGAGCCCCGCGTACGCGAAGGTCGCGAGGACCGCCAGCACGAAGTACGAGCCGTGCGGCCGAAGGTATCGGAGAATTCTCAGGTAGAGCGCCACGCCGGGAAAGGTAGCGCTCCGGCGGCGCGGGTGTCAGTCGCCGGAAGCGAACGCGCCGGCTTCGATCGAGCCGCGGTCGACGTCGGCGGAGGCCGTCGCCGCCTCGGCCGCCGATGCGTCGCCGGCCGGGGCCGACGCACACCCCGACAGCAGCAGCCACAGCGCGATCGCCGTCACCACGAACACCCGTTCGACCGTCCCCTCACCCAGGCCCGCCATCCATCCCTCCAGGTGGTCGTTCATCCATCGCCCGTGAAACGACCGTGCAGGGGGCGTGCCAACCCCGAGAGGGGGGAAATCCGGGCGCGGACGGGGGTCGGGCGTCCTCGACGGGGGACACCCGACGGCGAGACCGTCCCCGTCAGCGCGGCCGAGGCGTGAGGGTCGCGACCGGCACGATCATCTCCTCGGGCGAGATTCCGCCGTGGAGGAACGAATTCCGGTACTTGGCCTGGTACTCACGCAGCTTCGTGGGATACACGAAGAAGTAGTCGTCCACCGCCAGTGCGTACGTGGTGCCGAGCCGGCCTTTCGGTAGCCGCAGGTCGTACGGGTCCTTGGTGCTGAGCGCGTGCTCGGCCGTCTCCGTGCGCAGATCCACCCCGAACTTGTACCGCAGGTTCGAGGTCGCGTCCCGACGCGCGAACACGGTCGTGGGATGCTGGCAGAGGATCGAGCCGTGATCGGTCGTCATGACCACCCGGTGTCCCCCCGCCGCCGCCTCGCGCAGGACCTCGAAGGCCGTGGACCGCTCGAACCACGACCGGGTGAGGTCACGAAGGGCACCCTCGTCCTTGGCCACCTCCATCAGGATCGGGCTCTCGGACCGCCCGTGGGTCATCAGGTCGACGAAGTTGAAGACCATGGCCACGACCCTGCCGGGCGTCCGCAACGCCTGCCGCACCCGGGCCCGGACGTGGTCGCCGTCCCGATCGCTGAAGATCTTCTCGTAGTGCACCGGGACGTCCCGACCCGTCAGGCGGCGCAGCTGCTCCTCGAGCAATTCGTCCTCGAAGGCGTTCAGCGACCCCTCGTCGTCCGACTGATTCCACCACTGTGGACGATCACGGGCGATGTCGTCGACGAACTGTCCTGAAAAGATCGCATTGCGCGCATACGGCGTCGCGGTCGGCAGGATCGAGTAGTGGTAGGACTCCTCGATGTCGAAGTAGCGGGCCAGGAGCGGCGAGATGACCCTCCACTGATCGAGCCGCATGCAATCGAGCACCACGAAGAAGACCGGGGCCTCGCCCAGCAGCGGAAGCAGGTGGTGCCGCACCACATCGACCGAGAGGTCGGGGCGGCCCTCCGCGCCCCGCATCCACTCCGGATACTGCCGAACGATCCACCCGCCGAAGTCCCGGCGCAGGTCCACCATCATCGCCTCGACGGAGTCGAGCAGGCCGTGCTCTCCGGCCCGTTCGAGCCGGATGTGCCAGTCGGTCAGCTCCGTGTACAGATCGCGGAAATCGTCCGCGGTGTGCGCCTCCTGCCGCTTCATCGACAGCCGGCCGAACCGCCCCGCGAAGTCCTGCGCGACCTGTTGCTGCCGAATGGTCGAGCCCTCGAGAATCCGCGTCACGACCGACAGAACCTGGCGAGGCGAGGTCGGCTTGACGAGGTAGTCGTCGACCCGTCTGCCGATGGCCTCGGTCATGGTCTTGTCCTCTTCGGACTTCGAGACCATCACCACGCGTGCGTACGGATCGTCCCGCCGCAGGATCTCGAGCACCTCCAGGCCCCGCCGACCGGGCATCTGCTCGTCGAGGAGCACCAGGTCGTAGGCGTTCTCTCGGAGCAGGGCCAACGCGTCGTCGCCGTTGGCGATCGCGTCGACGTGGTACCCGCGCGCCTGGAGAAAGAGGACGTGGGGCCGCAGCAGCGCGACCTCGTCGTCGACCCAGAGAATGCGCTTTCCACGCGCCAGTTCGGACATGACGCCTACGGTATGGCTTCGGCCCGCCCTTGGCGAGCGGTGCGCCCTCGGCTCAGCGACCGCGCCCGAAGAACCCGCCGAATCCTCCGCCACCGAAGCGGTTGTTGACGACGTTGTTGTAGATCGAGCCGAACTGGACCGAGAAGCCGAATTCCATCCCGTAGGTGAAGCTCTGCGACCGACGCACGAGATCGAGGAGTTCCTCTTCGGTCGTGGCACTGCCGGCCGCGAGGTAGATCTGGTCGCTGACCCACCCGACGTTGGCCTCGGCGTTCACGCTGAAGCCCCGCACGATGCGGAACTCGACGTCCCCGCGCAGGCTGACGTTGTACAGGTCGAGATCGTGCAGGAAGTGCGATCCCCGGATTCGAATACCGGCGTCGCCCCAGGGCTGCCGCTGAGAGAAGTCGATCTCCAGCGACTGCTCCCAGCGGGTCTCGTGCCACTGGCCGAGCGCCGTCTTCTCGATGTAGTCCCGGTAGGAGGGCCCGATCTGGTAGTACACGGTGAGCGCCCGGCGAGTGGCTTCCTCGTAGGGGAAGAGACTGTACTCGAGGCCGGGCGTGAACTCCCAGCGGAAGTCCTGGTTGAAGCTGACGATCCGCCGGACCTCTCCGCGGACCCCGACCGACCAGTGGTCCGCGAGCGCGTACGCGACCAGCTGGGTGAAGCCGTAGTCCGTACGGGCATCGACGAAGTCGTCCTGCCCGGTGATCTCGATGCGCCGCCGGTTGTAGTTGACGTTCCCGAACAGGTTGATCTTCCAGGTCGGGCTGACGCGCGACGCCGACACGAAGCTGTTCATGCGGCGGTTGCTGCGGGTGTCCTCACCGCTGAGGTTGGCGCTCCCGTTCACACGGAAGACCCATAGATCCCAGGGGTCTTCGACCTCTTCGGCGGCAACGACCCCCTCCGCGGGATCTTCCTCGGCGGTGACCTGGCCCTCGATCACCACGAGACCGCGAAATCCCGCCTCCTGGGCGAACCGGGCGAAACCGACCGCGAGCGCGCCCGTGATGCCGTCGAGCTCTTCGCGGTCGGTGTCGGTCGGCAGCGTCGTATGGCGAATCTGGTCCTCGTAGCCCTCGAAGTCCCCCTCACCGATGAAGTCGAGCTGGTACTCCCGCCCTCCGGCGCCCGTCCCCTGGCTGGTCACGATGAGGTGCACGTCGGAGTCCTGGCGATCGCGCACCCAGTTCACCCAGGTGATCTCGGTCCGGTAGTACTGCGAATTGCAGTTGGGCCCGTCGCAGTCGAAGAACACGCTCGGCAGCGTGCCCCCGGTGGGCGCTTGCCCCGCGAGGGGGGCGACGCCGACCGCGAGAAGGGCGACCGGCCAGAGCAAACGGAGGAGAGGCATGAAGGGCGGCGTGGCCATGTAGGGGAAACAGGTGTTCAGACTTCGAGCACACCCGAACGTAACGATGTGTTGAGGATCGTCCTCGTGGGGGTCACCGGGTCGGGAGGGGCGGACCGCACCCTAGCCGGGAAAGGGCAGGCTCCAGCCGATCGCGACCGATCCCGGGAGCGGGGCCGCCGAGACCTGTACGGAGGCGACGGCATCGACGAGTCTCGACAGTCTCCCGGAGCTCGAGTGCCAGGCCCATCCGTCCAGGGCCAGGAGCGCGGCGCCCTGCAGCACCACCGCCATCGCGTGTCCGCGGACCACATCGCCGGACCGTAGTCCGCGACCCGACGCGATCCACAGCGCCGAGCCGACCGCCACGTAGCCCACGTTGAGCCCCAGGTTCACGAGCAGCAGGTGGGCCCACCGATCTTCGGCCTGGAGGGCCGAGGCCCAGTCGGTGGCCACCGCCCCGCCGTCCCCGGCGAAGCCCCAGGCGACGATGCCGAGGTTGATCGCACCCCACGCCGCGGTCTGGATGCCGAACCCCTTCCGCGTCGCGTGCGCGTCCCCCGCCGTGGCGGCGAACGCCAGGCCGGCCGCCAGGCTGGCGCCGCCCCACACGGCGACCCGCCAGAGATGGTCACGCTGTGCGGCGCGCAGGGCTTCGTTCAGGGCGGTGGGATCCGCCTGCGCGGACACGGCCACCGGCAGCAACAGTGCGAGGAGCACGATGACCGGGGCACGTCGGAAGGATCGAGAGGTCGCCGTCATGGTGCACCAGAACCCCGGGCGGACCGTCGGGTGCCCACCGCACCGCAAAGCCGTATTCTTCGATATGGACCTTCCCTTCTCTCCCGTTCCGCCGCCGTTTCCCGGCGGCGGATCATGAAGCGCCGCTCCGTGGGCACCTTACTCGGCCTGCTGGTCTTCGTGGTCGTCGCAGGAGCCGGCTCCTGGGCCGCGACGGCCGGACGTCGCGCCCCCATGTCCGATCGGGGATGGGCGCTCGACCACGAGCGGGCCGTCGGGGTCGCGGTGACCGCGGACACGGTCGTCCTCACCGACATCCGGGACTTCCGCTGGTCGTCTCCGTCCGAATTCGAAGAGCGCTACCGCACCGCGGAGATCCCCCTCGACGAAGTGCGCGGCGTCTGGTTCGTGCTCGCTCCCTTCGCCAAGCGCTGGCGGGGACTGGCCCACAGCTTTCTCAGCTTCGAGCTGACCGGAGATCGCTTCCTCTCGGTGTCGGTCGAGGCCCGCCGGGAGGAGGACGAATCCTACTCCCTCGTCAAGGGACTGTGGCGGGGCTTCGAGACGACCTACGTCGTGGGCACGGAGCACGACCTCATCGGCCAGCGCGCGCTGCGCGGCGACACCCTCTTCGTCTACCCGTCCCGCGCGACGCCGGAGCAGGCCCGAGCCCTGTTCGTCGACATGATGCACCGCGCCGACGCGCTGATCCGAGAGCCCGAGTTCTACCACACGATCCTCAACAACTGCAACACCAACCTCCGCGACCACGTCAATCGGATCGCCTCGAGACCGCTGCCGTGGGGTTGGGGGATCCTGCTCCCCGGCTACAGTGACGCGCTCGCGCTCCGGCACGGCCTGCTCGACACCACGCTCGACATCGACGCGGCTCGCGAGCGCTACCGGGTCGACCCCGCCGCTCGAGCCGCTCTCGGCGCGGAGGACGACTTCGGGCGACGCATCCGCGAGGCGTTCCGGTAGCCCGGGCGCGGTCCTACTCGAGGTAGGTGTATCCGTCCAGTCCCTGGTCGAGGAACCGGCGCATCGAGACGGCCTCGGGGAGCGTGAGCCGCTTGCCGGCGACGGCGCTCTCGATCTCCTTGCGCAGCCTGCGCCGCATCTCGGTCGGGTCGTACTGGACGTAG
>JAHHMJ010000212.1 GCA_018678395.1 Gemmatimonadota bacterium
GGTAAAGGGGTCGACGCCCCGCCGGTCCCGCCGGACAGATGACTTCTACCGACGCCTGATCCGTAGCCAGTACGATCGCCGCCTCGCGGCGAACCGCCAGCCTGGCGATGGCCGACTCGAGCCTGTGGACCGCGTCCCTTTCGGCGGCTGTGAAGCGGGCGAGCAGGTTCTTCAGCGAGCCACCGCCGAGCCCATCGTGCACGACATCGATGCGGCCCGCGGCCCAGACCAGGCCGTCGGGGTGCTCACCGGTACGAGCCACCGCCACCAGGCGTTCGTCCGTGCGGTGGACTGAAAGGCGCAAGGTATGCTCGCCGTACCGTACCACCTGGTCGTCGAGGTCGACGGAGAAGGCGGCGTGCGCGAAGACCGGGGGCGCGCCGCGGCGCAGGGTGACGGCCTTGAAGGCGGCCTCCTTCGCTGCCCAGTAGGTCCAGAAGCGGAGTGCGGGATCGGGGGCGGCCGCCAGAGAGGCGAACTCGCGCTCGTCGAGCACCCGCCGGACCGTACGATTCCGGGGCAGCCCCGGCAGGACCCGAGGACTGCGTCGGTCGACCACGTCGATGCCGACGCAGGCGGTCGGCGGCAGTGGGCCCGGCTCGCTCACAGCGCTGCGCGGACGTCGTCGGGGATGCGGGTCGGACGGCCGTCGCGTCCGACCCAAACCACCACCACACGGGCGCGAGCGAGCAGGTGCTCGCCCGACCGTGCCTCCTGGGCGAGCGTCATCGAGCTGTTGCGTATCTGCTCCGGCTCCGTGTGGATCGTCAGCGTCTGGCCGAGCCGGGCCTCGCGTTTGTAGTCCACCTCGACGCGCGCGACGTGAATGCCCATCCCCTCGGCGATCAGCGCTTTCGGAGGGAAGCCGGCGGCTTCGAGGGTCTGGAAGCGCGCGAATTCGAAGTAGTTCAGGAATACGGCGTGGTTCACGTGCCCGAAGCCGTCCAGCTCGTAGCTGCGAACGGTGATCTCGGTCTCGTGCGCGCTCACCCGCCCAGCACCTCGAGGGCCCGCGGCAGGAGCTCCACGGAGAGCTCCGTCCCGCTCAACACGAACACATCGCCGTCCGCCTCGAAGCGGACCGGTGCCTCGAACCGGGCGGTGAAGCGGGGTCCGTCGACGATCCGGACCTCGTCGGCGTCGACGTGACGCCCTTTGCCCGCGTCTCCGAACAGCTTCATGCGGCGCAGTGGCGATGCGTCGCCGATCAGGCAGGCGTGCAGCGCGCCGTCCTCGACCGAGGCACGCGGTGCGATGGGGAAGCCCCCGCCGAAGTAGGGCGAATTGCTGATGGTCACCATGAGGTGTCGTCCCGCGTGGATCGAGCCGTCGGACCCCTCCAACTCGACCTCGATCCCCGGAAAGCGAAAGAGCTGCTGGAGCGCCGTGATCTTGTAGAGCGCCTCGCCCTTGAGAAAGCGCGCACCCGCCGCGGCGTCGATGACCGCGACGTCGAAGCCGAAGCCGACGAGATTCAAGAAGTGGCGCACCCGCTCGGTGGCAGTGGGCGCAGTGGACTTGCCGGGCTCGGCCGGCGCCGACGGGGTCGAGATGCGACCGGCATCGATCTGCCGCGTCCCGCCCGATGCGAGCGCGCGCACCGCGGCCTCGGGCTCCCCGAAGCTCAGCCCCAGGCTGCGACCGAAGTCGTTTCCGGTTCCCGAGGGCAGCAGTCCGAGCTGCAGGCCCTCGCGCCCCGACGACAGGATGCGGTCGGCCACGTGGCTCCAGGTGCCGTCCCCCCCGACCGCCACGAGCGTGTCGAAGCCGTTGGCGATCGCCTCGTCCGCCAACCGATATTCGTCGCCGGGACCCGCCGTCACCGCGTGGGCGAAGCCCGGGGCATGCTGCTCGAGCAGGCGGAGGTACGCGTCCTGTCGGCGGCGCCCCCGGCCGCGGCCGGAGGCGGGGTTGAAGATGACGAAGACCCGCCGATCGGCGAGGCTCAGATCGTCTCCATCTCTTCGAAGGTCTGAACGCCCGCCCGGTACCACTCCTCCCGCATCGGATACGACGACACCTCGTCGAGAGTCAGCATCTCCGTCATCGAATGCGGATGCAGGATCAACTCTCCTTCCTCCTCGTCGTGCTCGGAGTGGGGCGCGTTCATGAAGATGTTGACCTTGAAGCGGTCGTCGCCCTCGATGGTGAAACAGTGGTACGGGTTCACCGTCGGGTTGAAATCGTGCTCGCTGACGGTCAGCTCGACGATCGGCTGGTCACTCTCGCTGACCGTGACCTTCATCTTGCCGTCGTTCTCGGCGAAGTCGAAGTCGAGGTCCGCCATGTAGTGCGGCAGGTGCCACCGCTCGATCGCATGCTCTCGCGATGCTTCGGTGCTTGTCGCCACCATGAACGGGTAGAACGCCGCCTTGGGTAGCGGCTTTCCGGGCTCGACGCGAGGGGGGGTGATGATCGCCATCACGAGCTCGTCGTACTCGCCCACCTCGCTCTCGGTGAACTGGAAGGCGAGCACGGCCAGCACGCTGCGCGTGTGCATGGCCTCCAGAGGCTCGAGGTGCGCGGGCAGGATCGCGCGCGCATCGCTGGTCGCCATTTCGAAGAAGGCGCCGACGCAATTCTCGAAACCGTAGCGGGTGATGACCATCAGATGATCTCGTTGCTCTTCAAGACGTCGATGATGATCTGGGCCCCGCGGTCGAGCTCGTCGCGGCTGTGTGCCGCGGAGATGGACATGCGGAATCGCGACTTGTGTTTGCCGACCGCCGGATATTTCACCGGGTTGATGAAGACACCCTCGCGCAGCAGCTGCTCGCCGATGTCGAAGACCTTGGCGTCGTTGCGCACCATGATCGGGATGACCTGCGACTCCGACTCGGCCACGTCGACTCCGGCCTCACGCAGCCGGGCCTGCATGAAGTCCACGTTCTTCCACAGCTGTGTGCGGAGTTCCGGTTCGTTCGAGGCCAGCTCGAGCGCCTTCGAGATCCCCGCGACGACGGTCGGCGCGAGGGCGCACGAGAAGAAGCGGGAGCGCGAGAACCCGCGCAGATAGTCGATCAGCGCCTGGGTACCGGCGACGAAGCCGCCCTGTCCGCCGAGGCTCTTCGAGAAGGTGCCGATGTGGATGTCGACTTCGTCGTCGAGCCCGAAGTGTTCGGCCACGCCGCGCCCGTTGTCACCGAACACGAACGTCGAGTGCGCCTCGTCGATCAGCACGCGGGCGTTGTGCGCGCGGGCGACCTCCATGATCTCGGGCAGCACGGCGACATCGCCGTCCATCGAGTACACGCCTTCGACGATGACCAGCTTCTTGCCGTCGAACCCGCGCAGCTTGCGGTCGAGGTCGGCCGGCTTGTTGTGCCGGAAGAAGCGGCTCTTCGCCTTCGACAGGATCATGCCGTCGACGATCGACGCGTGCGCGAACTGGTCGGCGACGATCAGGTCGCCCGAGCGCATGAGGCCGGCGATGACTCCCACGTTGGCGCTGTAGCCGGTCGGGAAGATCATCGCCGCTTCCTTCCCCTTGAACTCGGCGAGCTGCTTCGAAAGCCGGCGATGCAGGTCGGTCGTGCCCGAGAGGATCGGTGAACCCGACGAGCCGCCACCGTACACGTCGACGGCTTCCTTGATGGCCGCCTTGACCTCGTCGCGGTACGAAAGCCCGAGGTAGTTGTACGAGGCGAAGTTGATCAGCCCCCTGCGGACCTCGTGGGTCTTCGTGTCCTCGACGTCGACCGTCGTGGCCGGCGCCGAGTGCAGGGGAAGCTCGTACTGGTAGTAGCCGCGCGGGTGAACCTGGTCCCACCAGGCCTTGAAGGGCTCGAGAAGCGCGAACGCATCCTCTCCAGACCCGAAGTAGAAGTTGGTGTAGTCGTAGTCGAGAGCATCCACACCGAGCGATACGTCCTCGTGCTCGCTCTCGCGGATCCGGTTCTGGCCCGTGGACACGCGCGTCTCCTCCGTAGAGGTTGCGGCCGTCGCTTGAAGTTCGTCGTGGTCAGACATTAGCCTTCGATCGAAGCTGGGGCGTTGGACGAGGCGAGAATCGCTACGGCCCACCCGCATCGAATTTGGAGATCGGATTGAAAGTCCGCGGGATCCTCACGATCGCCGCAGCGGGATCTGCCCTCCTCCTTGGAGAGGTGATCCAACGCACGCTCGTTGTCGCTGCCGTACGGATACTCCCGTCCAGGAGGGACCGTGTCCTCGCCTGGTGGCAGCAACTGCTCGCGCGCGCAATGCTGGGAAGCGCTCGACTCGTCGGGGGGGCTCGGCACACCGAAATCCCCCACATCGAGGGAGGCCCCGGGACGCTGGTTCTCATGAACCATCAATCCCTCATGGACATCCCGCTCGTCGTTCGCGCCCTCAGCCCGGCGTACCCCCGAATCGTGACGAGGGTGCGCTACGCGCATGGTAAGCCTCTAATCTCACATATGATCCGGCTGTATCAATACCCCACGGTCGACCCCGGTGCAACCGGTCGTGCGGGGCTTGAAGAGCTTCGGGAACAAACGGCGTCCAGCCACGTCCCTGTCGTGATCTTTCCTGAAGGTACGCGCACGCGCGACGGTTCCATCGGCAAGTTCCGGCGCATGGGATTGCGGGCAATTCTCGGCGGCCGTTCGTGGAACGTCTGGCTCGTTGCCGTCGACGGCTGGTGGCAGTCCGCTCGGTTGAACGACTTCATCGACAACGTGTCGAAGGTCCAGGGGCGCATGCGTGCCATCGGACCCTTCACCTCTCCCGCGCCCGGCGAGTCGGTCGGCGCGTTCATCGCCGAGATGGAGCGCCGCATGGCCGACTTGTTCGCAGAGGTGTCGGGAGCGAACGCAATCGCGGCGGGAGGCGAAGCCCGCATCCTGCCCTCGGGGCGGGAGGCCGATTGAGCCCGCTTGCCGACGGTGGCGAGCGCGAGGCGAATCCCGCCTTGCCGCCTCGCACGCCTCACGTCCCCGGGGCGGATCCCGTGTCCGGGCGGGGGGTGCCCGACTCGGTCTCAGCGCCCCGCACGGATCCGATCCCCGAGCCTGCGCGGCCCGTGGTGGAGTCGCTCGTCGCGTCCGGCGGTGGGCACATCCGCGCGATTCTCCTGTTCGGCTCCCAGCTGTCGCGTGCGGCTCCCTCGCCTCACAGCGCATGGGACCTCGTGGTCGTCGTGGACGAGTACGGCCCCTTTCATCGAGCGCTCGTCGACACGGGACACCATCGGCGGCCGGCGTGGCTGCTCTCGGCCCTCGGTCGCGTGCTGGCCCCTAACATCACGGCCTTCGATCCCGGCGATCACGCGCCTTTGGCCAAGTGCGCCATCGTGTCGTCCAGTGGCTTCGAGCGGGCCGTCGGGCCCAACTCGCCGGATCATTTCCTCAAGGGGCGCATGGTCCAGAACGTGGCGGTGCTCTGGGCGAAGAGCGCACCGGATGCCGCGTGGGTCCGGGAGCGCCTGCAGGGGGCCCGCGAGGATGTCATCAACTGGGCCGGCCCATACATCGAAGGCTCGTTCACCCCTGCGGAGTTCGCGCACGAGATGCTGCGCGTGTCGTACGGCGGTGAAGTGCGGCCCGAGAACAAGGACCGGGTCAATGCGGTCTTCGATGCCCAGCGGGAATTCCTGGCCGGGGCCTACCTGGAGGTGCTCGAGGCCGAGGCCGAAGCCGAAGGGGGACGGGTACGTCGTGTCGACGGCGGCCGCTACGTCCTCGATCCGGCGCCGACAGCCGGCGATCGGGTGCGCATGTCCCTCTATTTCACCTGGTCCAAGGTGCGCGCCGTCGCTCGCTGGCCCAAGCACGTCCTGACCTTCAACGACTGGCTGACCTACATCCAGCGGAAGGTCGAGCGACGAACCGGCATGGAGATCGAGGTCACCCCCTGGGAGCGGCGTCTCCCGCTACTGCTGCTCTGGCCGAAGGTGTTCAAGGTGCTCAGGGGACGAAAAGCTGCGGGCGCTCGGCGGGAAGAGGCTTCGTGAGGACCGATCTGGCGGCGCTCCTCGGCATCCTGGCCTTCGCGATCCTCACCATGCCGGTCTACGCCCGCTCCGAGGCGGCCCGCCGGCCGGATCATCTCGAGTCGGCGGCGCGAGGGGACTTCGTTCTCGGCTCGTTCGTACGGTCGTGGTTCTACTGGTTCATCCGGCCCATCGAGCGAATCTCCCTGGCCCTCGGCTTGTCTCCGCTGGTCTACAACCTGTTGGGCGCAGCGTTGGGAATCGCCTCGGGCGTGGCCTTCTCGGGCGGGGGGATGGTGGCGGGAGGATGGCTGATCCTGGCGGGCGGAGCGGCCGACGTACTCGACGGCCGCGTGGCTCGAGCCCAGGGGATCGCATCGCGCCGGGGCGCCTTCCTCGATTCGACGCTCGACCGGTTCGCCGAGTTCGGCGCTTTCGTCGGGCTCGCCCTCTGGTACCGCGAGGATCCGGTCGCGCTCGCACTCGTGGTGATCGCGCTGGGCGGCTCGCTTCTCGTCAGCTATGCCCGCGCCCGGGGCGAGAGCGTGGGCATCGTGTGCAAGGTCGGGGTGCTCCAGCGTGCCGAGCGGCTGCTGCTGCTAGGCTTCGGTGGCCTCTTCGACCCGGCGGTGTCCGCGTGGATGGGCGCGCCGGGACCCGGAGCGATGCTCGAGTGGGTCATCGGTGTGATCGCCGTGGGGACCGTCTTCACCGCGATCTACCGGATCGTGTGGATCGCTCGGCGGCTGCCGCGGATCGACGAGCCCGAGGCCTGAAGGGCGCGGCGGGACGGCCATTGGGCCGGCCCTCGGTCAGCGACCGGGCCTCCCGACGAAAAAGGCCCAGGCGGATTGCCTGGGCCTCGAAGCGCCTCCTCCAGGACTCGAACCTGGGACACCCTGATTAACAGTCAGGTGCTCTAACCGACTGAGCTAAGGAGGCAGGCACTCCAATTTCTGGAGAGCCGGAACGATACCCGATCGGCTCGGGGGTGTCAATCGGTCCACGGCGGCCAACGTTCCACCCAGCAATCGCGCGATCGCCGGGCCTACATCGTATGCTCGGCGCCAGATCCGATC
>JAHHMJ010000540.1 GCA_018678395.1 Gemmatimonadota bacterium
CCGCCAGCTGACCCGACACGGGACGGGTCCCGGCGTAGAGGACGTCCACGCGGGCCGCTCCCCGTGCCGCGAGTCCGGTCATCACGGTCTCGTAGAAGAGCCGGTCACCGCGGCGATGGGCGAGAGCCGACAGGGTGTCCCACTCGCCCTTCCATCCCGACGCCTCGAGCGTCAGGAAGAGGTCGAGGCCGGCCAGAACCGGCTCCGGTCGTTCGAAGCTGCGGCACCGGAGAGGACCGTGGTCCCGAACGGCTCGTCGACGGAGGCGGTCGAGATCCCTCCACTTGCGCCGCGAGAGCCGCTCCAGACTCTCCGGGCTCCGCACGTCCACCACGCGAGCACACGGCACGGCCCGCTGCACGTACGGGAGTCCGGCCTGGGGAAGAACCTCCCGCAGGGCACTGCGTACGGGCAGCGACGGGAAGCGGATCAGATCCGCCTCGACCTCGCCCTCCAGGTGCCGCACCCAGGCACGAATCAGTCCGGGTGTGCGATGGTCCGGGCGGATCAGCGCGTCCGTCGCATGGGAGTCGTCCTGAGCCGGACCCTGGGCGACTTTGCAGGGGATGCCGTGGACGGTGGACTGGACCGTGGCTACCGGGAAGACCGCCACGAGATCCCGGCCTGCGAAGGCGGCGTGGACCTGCGTTCGGCCTTCGGGCCGGAACCGATCCGCGGCCCCCACCCACGCAGGCCGGGACTCGGGCCGTGCATCGACGATCCGATCGCAGAGCCGGTCCCAGGCGTGGCTCAGATCCTCGCCGACGGCAAAGGCCGGCACCGAGACGAAGCGGTAGTCCACGGTCAATTCTCGATCGTGGCTCGATCGATGACGTCCAGCAGCGGGAACTCGGCGAAGTACTCGGCTCCGCGGGCGATGGCCATCGCCTGGTATACGCCCTCGCCGCGCGGCGGCCCGTCGCCATAGCCCGAGTGGAGGGCGTCGACCACGTCCATTCCCTCGACGACTTCGCCGAACGGGCTGAACCCCTCGTCGTCGAGCGACGGGTTGTCCCGGAGATTCACGAAGATCTGCACCGTGCGCCGATCGGGCCCGCTCTTCGAGAACGACACCCGGCCGCGCGCGTTGGACTCACGAACCGGATCGTCGCGGATCGTGGCCTGTCGCCAGGCCGCGTTCACCCACGGGTCGGGGTGGATGCCGAAGTCGGCGACGAATCCCTCGATGACCCGGTGAATCGGGACGCCGTCGTAGAAGCCGGCGCGGACCAGATTGAACACCCGGTCCGCCCCACGAGTGGCCCACGCCCGGTGTACGTCGACCACGAACTCGCCCGCCGTCGTGGCGAACCGGATCCGGAAGCGTTCGGGCGCCTCCTCCTGGAAGTTCGCGGGCTGCAGTAGCGGCTGCGACGAAGCGTCCGGCGGGCCGTCGTCGGACGACGCGTCCTCCGCCGGCGCCTCGGCGCCGGTACACGCCGCGAAGGCGGTCGCCAGGCCGAACACGGCCAGTCGTGGGAGCAGTCGATTCATGGGCGCGGTTCTACGCGGGCCAGAGGAAGAGCAGGGCGACGCCGGCGACGAAAGAGACCCCGAAAGCCGAGATGATGCGGGACCGGAGCCGCCGATCGCCCAACACCGCGACGACCCCCCCCTTGAACACGAGATTCGACAGCGTTCCGACCAGAATCAAGCGCCAGCCGGTGGCCGCCTCGAGTCCGCCGTTCTGGACCATCTGCGCCGACGACAGCGTGATGGCGTCGACGTCGGTGAGCCCGGACACCGCGGCCACGGCGTACAACGCCTCATCGCCGAGGTGCTGGCGGGTGAGCGCGACCGCGAGCAGTACCGCCGCGTAGAGCGCACCGAAACCGACGGCCGCCCGCAGGTCCGACGGCGGCCGACGATCGAGGGTCTCGGGGTCGTCGGCGGGCGTGCCCGCGTACAGGAGCACGACCGCCGTCACCGCCATGACGGCCATCATGACGACCAGCGGTGGCGCGAGCCGTGGCAGATAGCTCGGCGCGACGACCCCGATTTCCACCATGACCCGCCCGAAGACCACGACCGAGGCCAGGACGACCACCACCGCCGCCGTCGGCGAGCGGTCCGGCTCGGTGCGCGTGCGCTTCGCGTAGCTGACCGTGGTGGCGGTGGAGGAGATGAGCCCGCCGAGGAGGCCCGACACGAGCGACCCTCGTCTCGTCCCGAAGAGGGCGTAGGCGACGTACCCCGCCATGCTGAGCCCGACGATCAGAACCACCATCAGCCAGATCTGGAACGGGTTCAGTACGGCGTAGGGCCCGAACGAGCGATTGGGGAGGACCGGCAGGATGACCAGCCCGATCAGGGTCAGACGGATGATCGCGTCGAGATCTTCGCGCTGGAGCCGCTCGATGCGGGCGTGCAGGGGCTGCTTGAAATGCAGAAGGACCGCGAGCCCGCCCGCGACGACCACCGAGAGCGTCGTCTGACCGATGGCGAGAAGTGCACCCACACCGAACATCACGAGCGCCGCGACCTCGGTGGTGATGCCGTGGTCGAGGCCGGGGGTGTCGCGGGTCCGGCCGATGTTCGCCGCCACCACCAGTGCCGTGACCGATACGAGCCCGGCGGCGAGGAACCACCCACCGAATTCGGCGGACAGCAGGGCACAGACGGCCCCGCCGAGGGTGATCAGGGCGAAGGTGCGAACGCCGGCGACCTCGTCGGCGGCCCACTCCCGCTGCGTGCCCACGAGCAGGCCGAGGGCGACGGCCAGGAGAAGCGGCGTGAAGGCGTGGAGTTCCATGGTGACCCGCATCGAGACCGAAGGGCGACCACCATTGGAAAGCTAACGGCGGCCGCCGACGGGGTGGAAAGCGCGGTGGGCCCGCGCGCCCGCAGCTACGAGCGCGGGGGCCGGGCGCTCAGATCGAGCAGGTCATGTCCTCACCGCAGCACTGCGGCGACTTGATCTTGCCGTGTCCGTCGGGGCACTTCGACACGGCGACGGTGGCGCCGGAATCGAGCGTGATGGTGTCGTGCACCAGCTCCGCGTCGCAGGTGGCGCAGGTCATGTTGACGCTCATACCGCACTTCGGGCAGCTGTACGTGGCCATGCGGGCCGGACTCCTGAGAAGTTCATGAGAGGGTGTGCGATTCAAGCTAGGGACGACTCCCCATCCACCGCCACACGTCGGGCCTGGTCGACCAGGGCCCTGGCGGCAGCCTCGGGGTCGGGCTGCGCCAGCAGACTGCCCCCGATCAGCACCAGCGTGTCGCTTCCGTAGCGACGAAACCACTCGGGCGCGTCGTCGGCCTGCACGCCGCCGGCGGGCACCGGCAGGGCCGGGCGCAGGCTGCCCAGGGGCTCACGCAGGCGACGATTGAGCGCGTTGCAGGTGTCGAGCGACCAGGCGAAGCGGCCACCCGCATTCACGTACACGACCGAGTCCGCCCCCACCAGGCGATAGAGCAGCCCGTACCACAGCTCGGGTGAGATACCCGAGTCCCGATCCGGCCCGACGTCCCCTCGCGAGGGGTGCGCCATGATCGGCAGCGCGGTCGGTCCGGCCGCCAGCATACGCATTGCCTCCAGCCCCATCAGGCCTGGAGCGATCAGCACGCCCCCGCACCCGGCCTCTTCGGCGCGTGACACGCGTTGGGTCAGGCTCTCGAGCGGCCCCGTCACGTTTACGTAGTACGCCGTCGACCCACCCGTCGCCGCGTTGGTGTCCAGCACGGCCTCGGCAACGCGCTGGACGCGGTCGTCGAAGCGGGAGGGGGCCTGGTCGGTGACGCCGTGATCGTCCTTGATGACGTCGATGCCCGCGCGCGCGAACCCGGCCGCCAGACTCGCCAACTCGGGTGTCTCGAGTCCGACCGGCTTGAGCGCCGCCGCGACCATGGGGCGCCCGACGGCGTCGGATGCCGCCCTCTCGCGGATCCCCGAGATACCGAAGCGCGGGCCCGGGAACGCGCGGCACAGCCCCTCGGACAGCTCGACGTCGACCAGCCGCACCCCCGGGAGGAGCGAGATGTTTCCGTGGAGGACGTTGAGCAGTTGGGGCAGGCTCCCGTCGAAGATGCCACCGGGGTAGTCGATCACGGCGTGGACCGATCCGTCGTCCTCCGGACGCAGCTCGACCAGCCGACCGAGCAGGTCGGCCTCGATTGCCGGCGACGCCACACCAGCGGGCACCTCGAGCGTCGACTCCCGCGCCACGGCGAGGGCCCGCTCCCGGGCATCCCCGCCGGCCGTACCCGACGGCAGGACCCCGAGGCGGTAGACCGCCCGCGCTCCATCCTGCGGCGTCACGCCGAGGCTTCCTCGATGTCCGCGGTCCACTCCACGGCGATGGCCGGGGCCAGCGACACGGCGGTCGGGCACTTCTCCACGTGCCGAGAGAGGGCGCGATCCACCGTCTCCCTCGACCCCTCCGGAATTCGCAGCGTGTAGTGCACCTCGATGCGCGTGAGCACCGGAATCCGGTTCCGGAGTTCGTTCACGCCCCGAGCCTCCGCCACGATGTCGGCCGGCTCCAACGAAATCCCGCGCACCTCCAGTGCGCCATTGAGAGTTCCGAGTAGTCAGGCACACGCCGCCGCGACGAGGAAGTCGACGGGAAGCGGGTGGTCCGGCTCCGCGTCGAGCCCGTAGGCCGACTTGATGGGTCCGTGGACGCCGAAGGTGACTTCGGTACCGTCTTCGAGAACGGCGTGACGGGTCACGCCGGCCACCTTGCGGACTCGACTGCGGGAGACGTAGACGGGCTCGCTCATGGGGTGTCCTGTGAGGGGGTGGATCAGGTCCCGGCAGTCTACACGCCGACGCCCCCGTACACCACCGGGCTGCCCGCAGCGTTTCGAGCGCGTTTCACTGAAACGGGAGACGACGTTTCGTGAAACGCGCAGCGGCGACGCACTCGTGGGACGGCGAAGGCCGGATGCGCCCGTCCTCATTGAGAATCCGGGCCTCGGTGGTATGCGACGACCGCGGTGGCACGGAGGTTGTCCTGCAGCGTCACCATCACGCCGACGGGCTGATCCGATCGGTTACGACGGGTACGGGTCGGGGCGCACCGGCGTCCCGGCCCCACCCGATCCTTCCTATCTTCCCCCCATGCCTCGCTCGTCCGGACGTGTACCCTTGCTCGCGGCTCTGCTGCTCGCACTCGCCGCCGCACTCGCCGTGGCGCTGGTCCCGGCGGGCCTCGCGCTGGACCGGCGCATCGACGAAGTCCTGCGGAGCACCGCCGTCGAGGACCTGGGCCGCGCCCCCATGATTCTCGAGGATCGCAACGCGGCCCGGGCCGAGGCGCTGTCGATGCATGCGGTCTCGGTCGCGACCGTCCCGGGACTCGCCGACGCGCTGGCCGAGGGTCGCATGGACGAGGCCATCGCGCGGGCCTCGGAGACCGCGGCGATGTACGGCGAGGAACCCGTTCTCGTCGCCCCGGACGGCACCCAGGTCGCGGGGCCACCGGTACCGGGCGAGGCACTGGACGCCGTACGACGAGGCGAGACGCCCGTCCGGTTCGTCTACGACGCCGGCATGCCGCGTAGCCTCGCCCTCGCCCCAATGGGAGCGTCGGGAGAGTGGAGGGGCGCAGCCGGAACGTCGAGCGCGATGGACGAGACCATGGCGACGACCCTCGCCGCCCTCGCCCGAGCGGACGTGACCCTGCTCGGGGCCGACGGCGCGCTCGTCGCTTCGACCCTCGACGCCGAGGGAGCGGAGCAGATCTCGCTGGCGCTGGCAACGGCGGCGCGGCGCGCCGCTTCGGACAAGGTCGACGAATTGGAGATGCCCGGAGTCGACGCCGGCACCTGGGTGGCCGTAGCCCCCGTGGCCGACGCCGGCACCGTGGTCTTTTCCCGCTCCGTGGCCGAAGAGCTCGCGGTCCTGCCGGGGGTGCGTCGAAGCGCCCTGCTCGCGGGGGCCCTCACCCTGGTGCTGGCCCTGGCGGTGGGCGGCATCGTCGCGCTGGCGCTCGTGCGCCCGGTCGGCGGCCTCGCCACCGCCGCGGGCCGCGTCGCGGAGGGGGAT
Source organism: Gemmatimonadota bacterium (assembly GCA_018678395.1). Taxonomy (GTDB): domain Bacteria; phylum Gemmatimonadota; class Gemmatimonadetes; order Longimicrobiales; family Gaopeijiaceae; genus Gaopeijia. Next base: position 5,993 of record JAHHMJ010000540.1, read on the forward strand.
TTCGCCGCGCCGGTCCCGTCCTCGCC
>JAHHMJ010000221.1 GCA_018678395.1 Gemmatimonadota bacterium
CCACTAATGAATACCGACCATGCCACCGGGGAATTTCACGCCCCGCGCACCATGACCCCCGACGAGTTGGGCGACACCCTCGCCCGCCTCGTCTGGGAGAACTTCACCGACTTCATCGACGAGGGTGACACCGAAATCCCCCTCGAGGAACTCGGAGTTCCCACGCAGGACGGGGTGCCGGTGGCCCACGCCGCGGAGGAGGCTCTCATCTTTCTCATGTGGGCTCATACACGGGGAACGCAGCTCGCGTTCGTCGGACGCGCACCCGACGCCCTGCTGAAGATGGGTCTCGACTCGATGCATCGCGCCATCTTCGAAGACATGGCGGGCAACGGCACGCCCTCCGCCCAACTCCCGCTCTTCGAGATCCGGGTCGGCGCGCGCTACGCCGAATACCATCAGGCGTCGGCCGTCAGCGACGATCATCTCGGGCAGGCCGTGGTGCGCCACCTCACCGACGACGGCGAACCGCACGAGGAACTCGGCCAGGCCGTGACGACGCGAGCCGTTGAGTTGGCCAACCCGTTGCGGGACTTTCTCGAAGACGTCGATCTCGTCGAGGCCTGAGCCCCACCCTCGACCTCGGGCCCCGACACAGGCGTTGGATTCAGCGGCGGCGCTCCGGTCGTAGGTTCGACCTCGCCACCCCCGCTGGCCTAGCCGCCGTCGTCCCTCAGCGACTTCCGCCCCACTTGAGCAGTTCGAACGGGCTGCGGCAGTCGCGACACCAGTAGCTCGACACCGAGGCGTGTGCCCCGAAGGCGTTCAACAACTCGGTCTGCGATCCTTCGCAGAAGGGGCACGCCGGCGCCTTCGGGAGCCGTGAGGCCCCCGGCACCTCGACCGAGTCCACACCGCGTCGCCGGCCGGTCATTCGACGAAAAGTTCGCGGTTGAGATCGCCGCGGGCGCGCTCGACGGCCTCGAGACCCGGGTGGCCGGGTCCGCGCCCTCGCTCGGCATCCCAGCCCGATCGGTCCGGCTCGGGAATTGCCACACCGACGGCGCCCAGGGCCGCGCCCCGAGCGTCGACGAACCGCCGGACCATCTCGTCGGCCGACGGCAGGACTCCCGCGTCGTAGAGACGCCGGGCAACCTCGTCGTCGGGCGCCATCCAGGCCAGCGTCCGCGGGAGGCGGGTCGAACACGCCTCGGCGATGCGAGAACGCGCCTCCGGAGAGGCGGAACCCAGCCGGCGCAACCAGGCCGAGGCCATATCGCCGTGAAAGTCCTCTTCGGCGATCATCTTGCCCGCCCGACCCGAGGCCGGCTCGTAGCTGCCCTCGGCGAACGCCTGAAGAAGCACGGTCAGCGCCGAGTCGACGACGGCCATCAGGGCGACGACGTCGGCCCAATCCTCGGCCGGCGCGTCGAGCGTGTCACAACTGGCGTACTCTGCGGGGGCGCGGTCGTACTCGACCGGCTTCGGATCCTCGTCGAAGTCCTTGAGCAGCGCGTAGAGGAGCCGCGCGTGCCCCCATTCGTCCTGGGCCATACCCGAGGCGGCGATGCCCGCCTCGATCGAAGGCGCCCCGAGGAGCCAGTCGGAATAGCGGATTCCGAGAAGCCTCTTGGTGTCGGCAAGGGAGAGAATGAGCCGGCGCACGTCGGCCTGGAGCTCTGGGCTCAGATCGGCGGGGGCGAGGCTCGTCGCACTCACGACGCCGCCCTCCGGCCGGCGAACGGGCCATCGTCGCGATTGACGGCAATGATCGCGTCGCGCGGCACCACGCACATCTCGAACCAGTTCTGCTCGTCGTACGTCTTCCAGGCGTAGACGCGCGCGAGTTCGTCGTCGGGCGCGTCGATGTAGCCGATGTGTTGGAGAGCGTCTCCCCGATCCTTGCGGGCGAAGACGTCGTAGACCGATTCCACCATCTGCACTGCTCTCCTGAGGCGAGAAGGGAGGGTCAAGCGACACCGACGCCGAGAGAGCGCAGCTGCTGCCTCCCCTCGTCGGTGATCCGGTCCGTCGTCCACGGGGGGTCCCACACCTCGCGAATCTCGACCCGGTCGATCCATGATTCCTGCGAGAGACGGTCGGTCACGTCTTCGCGTATGAACTCCATGCAGGGGCACGCCGTCGCCGTGAAGGTCAGATCGACCCGCACCCCACCAC
>JAHHMJ010000680.1 GCA_018678395.1 Gemmatimonadota bacterium
CTCGGCCGGAACGTGCTGGTGGCCTTCATGCCCTGGTACGGGCACAACTTCGAGGACGCCATCGTCATCAGCGAGAAGCTGGTGAAGGACGACGTCTTCACCTCGATCCACATCCAGGAGCTGGAGCTCCACGTCCGCGACACGAAGCGCGGCATGGAGGAGATCACCCGCGAGATCCCGAACGTCGCCGAGGAGTCGCTGGTCGACCTCGACGAGCGGGGCATCGTCAGGATCGGAGCGCGCGTGAAGAGCGGCGACATCCTGGTCGGGAAGATCACGCCGAAGGGTGAGACCGAGCTATCGCCCGAGGAGAAGCTGCTGACGGCGATCTTCGGAGAGAAGGCGAAGGACGTGAAGGATTCGTCGCTCCGGATTCCCCCGGGCATGTCGGGCACCGTCATCGACGTGAAGATCTTCTCGCGTCGCATCGACGACCCGCTGCTCGAGAAGGAGCACGGAGCGAGCATCGGGGACCTGCGTCAGCAGGAGCGCGACGAGATCGTGCGCATCGCCGAGGCCCGCGACGAGGAGCTGTCCAGCCTGCTGCAGCGCCAGACCGTGGCGCTCATGCTCAAGAAGGGCTCGGTGGACCCCTTCCTCGACGAGGGGACGAAGCTCACCAAGGCGTCGATCGAGAAGATCAAGTTCTCGAAGATCGATCTCTCGACGCTCAAGGTCTCCAACAAGGAGGTCAACGAGAAGCTGCGGCTGGTGGTCGACGAGGCGCAGCGCCGGATCGAGCGTGTGCGTGAGCGCACCGAGGAGCAGATCGACAAGGTCTTCCAGCCCGACGAGCTTCCTCCGGGCGTCGTGCAGCTGGTGAAGGTCTACATCGCCGAAAAGCGCAAGATCTCGGTGGGTGACAAGATGGCTGGCCGCCACGGCAACAAGGGCATCATTGCTCGGATCGTGCCGGAGCAGGACATGCCGTTCCTGCCCGATGGGACCCCGGTCGAGATCGCGCTCAACCCCCTCGGCGTTCCGTCCCGGATGAACGTGGGACAGATCCTCGAGACGCACCTCGGGTGGGCCGCGCGCATTCTCGGCTTCGAGGCCAAGACGCCGGTCTTCCAGGGTGCGACCGAGCACGAGATCGGCTCGCTCCTGAAGCTGGCAGGCCTGGAGTGGGCCGAAGGGGCTCTGGGCCTCGACGGGACCACGCTCGACGTCTCGTCCGACGAGATCCGTCAGCTCGTCGCCGCCGCTCAGACGTTGCCGCCCGAGGCGGGCTCGCATCGGAGCGAAGCCGGCAACGGTAGCGGCAACGGCAACGGGTCGACGCCGCGTCCCTGGGAGGAGACCCAGGGGATCGGGGCGACGCTCGACGTCTTCGCCGAGCAGAAGCTCCCCAAGGAGCAGAAGGCGGTCCTCGACGCGATCCACAAGTTCGTGGTGGCCGCCGGGAAGGAGGTTGCCGACCGCTCGGACCAGAAGCTCGACGAGATTCTGCCCGCGGTGGCGGCCATCGCCAAGAAGCGCTCGGCGGGCGCCGGACTGGACGCGGCCGCGGTCGAGTTGATGAAGTACGCCGGCATCTTCCCCAACGGGAAGGTGTGGCTGCGCGACGGTCGGAGCGGTCGCCGCTTCGACTTCCCCATCACGGTGGGGGCGATCTACATGCTGAAGCTCAGCCACCTCGTGGACGACAAGATCCACGCTCGGAGCATCGGGCCCTACTCCCTCGTTACGCAGCAGCCGCTGGCCGGTAAGGCGCAGTTCGGCGGACAGCGGTTCGGGGAGATGGAGGTCTGGGCACTCGAAGCCTACGGAGCCGCGCACACGCTCCAGGAGATCCTGACGGTCAAGTCCGACGACGTGACCGGACGCTCCAAGGTCTACGAGGCCATCGTGAAGGGCGACAATCTGCCCCAGCCCGGAATTCCGGAGTCCTTCAACGTGCTGGTGAAGGAACTCCAGGCCCTCGGTCTCAGCGTCACGCTGGGCCAGGAAGAGTAAGGGACACCGGGACACTCAGGCGACATCAGTAATTTCCCCGAACGGGTCACGACATGATCGATTTTCCGAGAGCTCGGGAGCAGCGCTCCGCCGACTTCGACTTCATCCAGATCAAGCTGGCTTCGGCCGACGAGATCCGGAGCTGGTCGTACGGTGAGGTGACCAAGCCCGAGACCATCAATTACCGTTCGTTCAAGCCGGAGCGGGACGGACTCTTCTGCGAGCGCATCTTCGGTCCGGTCAAGGACTGGGAATGCCACTGCGGGAAGTTCAAGCGCATCCGGTTCCGGGGGCACGTCTGCGACCGCTGCGGCGTGGAAGTGACCCTGTCGAAGGTGCGCCGCGAGCGCATGGGTCACATCGAGCTCGCGGTACCGGTGTGCCACATCTGGTTCTTCAAGACGCTGCCCAGCCAGCTCGGCTACCTGCTGGGCATGACGCTGCGCGACCTGGAGAAGGTGGTCTACTACGCGTCGTACGTGGTGACCCAGCCCGGGAAGCAGGAGGTCGAGTTCCAGGATCTCCTGGACGAGGACGAGTACTACGACCTGCGCGTCAAGGCGCGCGAGGAGGGGGACGATCGCTTCAAGGCCGAGATCGGCGCCGAGGCGGTTCGCACCCTGCTCAAGATGCTCGACTCGCCTGAGAAGAAGGTGACCGACCGCAATGCCGACGGCCGGGGCCTCGACCGCCTCGCCACGTGGCTGCGGCACGAGATCGCCACCGAGACCAGCCAGCACCGCAAGAAGAAGAAGCTCAAGCGCCTCAAGGTGGTCGATGCGCTGCGCAACTCGGGTGAGACGCACGACCTCCGCAAC
>JAHHMJ010000348.1 GCA_018678395.1 Gemmatimonadota bacterium
GGCCTCGAGGACGCGCTGCGCCACCAGCTGGGTCGAGCGGAGTAGCTCAGTCCCCCGAGAGAGGTGCCTCGGACCGCGCCGCCATGGCCGCTTCGTGCGATGGTCCGCGATCCGCGTCCATACGGACGTCTCCGGGCTGCTCCCAGTCCCACTGATCCGGCAGCGCCCAGTCCTCGGCGATGCAGCCGTAGGTGGTCTCGGCCGAGAGAATGACACCGGGCACACCCGCTCCCGGATGCGTGCCCGCCCCCACGAGATACAGCCCCTCGACGTCTTCGGAGCGGTTCTGCGGGCGCAGGTAGGCCGTCTGCGTGAGCTTGGGCTCGATCGCGAAGGCGTTGCCGAAGGTGGCGTTGAGCTCGGTCTCGAAGTCGTCCGGCGTGAAGACGTGCAGCACTTCGAGCGACTCGTTGAGTCCCTCCATGCCCCACTCCTCGAGGAAGTCGAGCACCTTCCGGGTGAAGTCGTCCTTGATCGCCTCCCAGTCGATGTCGGCCTTCTTGTTGGCGACCGGAATGAGCACGTACATGCTCTCGCAGCCCTCCGGGGCCATGGAGGGATCCGTACGCGTAGGGGCGTGGACGTACATGCTGAAGTCGTCCGGGAGGATCTTCCGGTCGAAGATGTCCTTGACGAGTTGCCTGTACCGCTCCGAGAGGATCAGCGTGTGGTGCTCCAGCTGCGGATACTGACGCCGCGTCCCCAGGTAGAGCAGGAAGCAGCTCATCGTGTAGCTGGTGTTCTCGACCTTGCGATCGGTCCAGTGCTTCCGATGGCGGGACTCGATCAACCCCCGGTAGGTGTGCCCGACGTCGGCATTCGACGCGACGAAGTCGGCCGCGTGGAACTCCCCGCCGGCGCGAACGCCGACCGCACGACCGCTCTCGACTTCGATCCGCTCGACCTCGGTCGAGGTCAGCAGCGTTCCCCCGATCTCTTCGAAGAGATCGCCCATCGCCTGAACTACCGAGTACATGCCGCCGCGGCTGAACCACACCCCGCCAAGCTTCTCGAGGTAGGGGATCATGAGATAGACGGCCGGCGTCGAGAACGGGTTGCCCCCGACGAACAGCGGGTGGAACGAGTAGATGAAGCGGTGCCGGAAGTCCTCGAAGTAGCGGGCGACGAAGTTGTGGACCGGCCGCCACGCGCCGAGCTTCACGACGCGCGGGATGAACCGGAGCATGCTGCCCCACGTGTCGAATGGCTTCGACCCGAGGCGATCGGCGATCACCGCGTCGTAGATCGGGGAGATCGCCTCCATGAAGTCGTCGAACCGCTCGGCGTCGCGCGGATTGAACTCCGCCATCTGCGCCTTCATGCGGTCGGCGTCGGAGACGTAGTCGATGAACGTTCCATCGTGGAAGAAGACACGATAGAACGGATCCAGCGGCACCAGATCGACGGCGTCGACGAAGCGGCGACCCGCGGCGCGGAAGACGTCGTCGATGATCCCCGGCGAGGTGATCAGAGACGGCCCCATGTCGAACACGTAGCCGCGATCCTCGATCTGGTACGCCCGACCTCCGATCTTCTCGCGCTTCTCGAGCAGGGTGACCTGGACGCCGGCCGCCTGCAGCCGGATCGCGAGGGCCAGACCACCAAAGCCGCTGCCGATGACGACGGCGCGGCGCGCCGACGAGTGTTCCGAATCCATCGGGAGTCCTCTTCTATCCGATGCGCTCAGCCGCCCTTGGCGAGCAGGGCGAAGCCGGCGGGATGAGTGTGCGTTGCGATCGAGCGGCGCAGGTCGCGCAGTCCGCCCCAGCCGAGGCGGACCTTCGTGCGGATGCGCGTGAACGCCCGACGCGTGCCGTTGTCGTAGCGATTGCGACGGATCTCGTCGTGGATGCCCTCGTAGACCCGCGCCGCGACCGCCACCGGGCGAGCGTAGAAGCGGGGGAGGGCGGGGAGTGCCGCGAACGCGGATCGGTAGTGGCCCTCGGCCACCTCCATCAGCGCTTCCATCAGGTCGGCGTACGCGGCCGGGACGGGCCCGCGGCCCGCGGCCACCCGGTCGACCATGCCGAGGTCCACCCCATGGCGCTCCATGAGGTCGCGGGGCAGGTAGAGTCGGTCGTTCCTCCAGTCCTCACCGACATCGCGCAGGATGTTGGTGATCTGCATGGCGTGACCCATCGAATGGGCCCGGGACAGCACCTCCGGGTCCCTCACGCCGAACAGCTCGGTGATCCACCCGCCCACGACCGACGCTACGCGGTAGGTGTAGACCTCGAGGTCGGGGAGGCGCTGGAAGCAGATCGGCTCCAGGTCCATGCCGACGCCGGTGAGCAGCTCGTCCGCATAGTGGAACGGGACCTCGTTGGTGCGGGCCTCGGCCATGACGCGATCGGCGAGGGGCACCCCCGTCGCCTCACCGCGATACGCGGCGTCCACCAGCGTCCGCCAGGCGTTCAGGCGCGCTCGTGCGTGCGGGGCGTCGACGTCGGCCTCGTCGACCAGATCGTCGGTGAACCGGCAGAAGGCGTAGACCCCTTCGACCTGGCGACGGGACTCGGCGGGGAAGAGGCGGGACGCGAAGCGGAAGGACTTGCTGTGGTGCCCGAAGTAGGCTCCCCACTCCTGCGGGCCGCCCACGGCCAGCGCCCGTTCGACGACCTCGCTCTCGACCGAGGCCGGGGAGGGTCGCCGAGCGGCGTTCTGAGCCGCAACGGCGGTCCGCTGGCG
>JAHHMJ010000369.1 GCA_018678395.1 Gemmatimonadota bacterium
GCGCGGGGGCGGGCGCTCCCACGAGATAGCGCGTGAGGGTCGTGCATTCGCGCTCGAGCGTCTGCCGCTCAGCCATCGTCGTTCCTGTCCGCCAACATGGTCTCGAGGTCGTGCTCGGGTGCGGGGAGTCCGGGAGGGAAGGGGGGGCGTGCCACGCCCGCATTGCCCTCCACGAAGGAGGCGAGCTGACCGGCCGTGAGCGGGAGTATCGGCAGCGCGAACGGCTCCAGGGCGCCCAGCACGGCTCGGACGGGCCCGAGGGGCACGGGCAGCCAGGGCCCCCCGCTTCGGCCCGCGCCCAGGCGGAACCGTCGCAGGAGTTCCCCGGCGGTGAGCACCTCGGGCCCGCCGAGGTCGACCTCGATCCCGGGGGGACCCTCGGTCGCCAGCCACACCAGGGCGCGCGCCGCGTCGCGAACGTGGATCGGCTGCATCGGAACCCGGCCGGTCCCGAAGCGCACTCCGATCGGACCACATGCCAGGCGGCGCAGCCCGTCCGCGATCGCACTGCCGGGCCCGAGTACCTGAGTGGGTCGTGCGATGACCCACTCGAGCGAACTGCTTCGTACGGCGGCCTCCGCCGCGGCCTTCGACTGGGCGTAGGGGTAGCGCCGTCGATCGGGGAAGCGGGCCGCCACGCTGCTGACGAAGACGAAGCGGCCTACGCCGGCGCGTGCGCACGCATCGAGGAGCGCGGCCGTCGCGGCGTCGTTCACGGCGTGGTGGACGCGAGCGGGGGCCTTACCGGTGACGGCGGCGCAGTGCAGGACCGTCCCACCGGCCGGGAGCGCGCGCTCCCAGGGGGCGATGTCGGTGAGGTCGCCCTGGACCGCGTCGGCCGGCAGGTCCGGGCCCGCGGATCCTCGGACCAGGGCGCGGAGCGACACGTCTCGCGCCGCGAGGCTCTCGAGGACGGCGCTGCCGATGAAGCCGGTCCCGCCGGTGACGAAGACGGTCTCGCGGCTCACTCGGGGTCGACCCGGACGTCGGCCAGAGGCCGGCCCGGCCGGCGGATCAGCCAGATCAGGGAGATGGTGACGGCCGTCGCCAACAGAGCGGGAATGGCCGACACCCCGGAGCCCTGCAGCGAAGGCGCGTACTGCCCCGCCATGCGCTCGAACGTCTCGAGGGCGGGAAGCTGCAGTCCCTCGAGCACGACGCGCCGCACCGGAGCCAGGAGGGACGTCTCCTGCTCCTGGATGCGCGCCATCGACTGCGCCCACGTGAACGCGACCGAGCCCGTCACCACGATGGCCGTGACCACGCGCGGGATCCTCCGCAGGACCACCGCGGTGGCGAGGAAGAGGAAGGGTACGGCCGGGAGGATGTAGCGAATGCCGTGGATGTACTGCAGCCGCGTGTACTGGACGGCCGAGAAGAAGACCGTGTAGGCGAGGGCGACCAGCAGGGCGAACCCGACCTCGCGCGTCGCGATGAAGGTCTTGCGCCGGGCGGTCCACCAGGGGGCGAGCAGCCCGAGCACGAGGAACGGTGCAGCGACGAACAACCCGTACCGCGGGTCCGTGAGGAGCAGCGAGAAGAGCTCGGCCTGGGGCCCGGTGACCCCCTGATAGCCCAGATCGCTCCACTCCACGGGCGGCATGTGGTGCTGCGGCGGACGGATGAAGTTCCCGAACGCCGCCCACTGGTAGTACCAGAGCACGAGGATCGGCCCGACGGCCCCCGCCGCGAACCAGAGCGAGTCCTTGATCGCCGTGGTGAGGGGCACCTCGTCGGAGCGCCGCGCGACCGCATACAGTCCGAGGAGGCCGAGCGCCACCGCGCCGCTGTAGTCGCACAGCAACGCCAGTCCACCGAGCAGGCCCGCCTGCAGGTTGCGGACGCGACGCCGGTCGGCGCCGCGGTTTCCGGGGTCCCAGAGAATGCAGAAGGCCACGAGGGCGAACACCGCGACCGCCAGATTCTGGTTGAGGTAGGCGGTGCGGTAGAAGACCGGAGTCCCGAGTCCATAGACCAGCGCGCCCCCGAGGGCCTGACTCCCGGGCAGGCCTGCCGCCGCCAGCGTCCGGTACAGCACGGCCGCGCTCCACGCCGTCAGGGGCGCCATGAAGAGCACCGCGGTGATGATCGACACGAAGCCGAAGCGGATGTCCCAGCCGTTCTCTCTCGCCTGCCGGTAGAAGGCCTGCCGGGCGGGGCGGGGGTCGTCGTAGACCGCGGTCACCTCACCGCTCCGGTTGGCGAGTTCGCGGTTCACGACCCGATCCACGACCGGTTTGAGCGCCACATACGGCACCGCGGCCATCATCGACACGCCGGGGTTGGCACCGTGGTAGGACCGGCCGTCGGGGAGCTGGAAGATGTCGTTGTGCATCCCCAGGTAGGGGTCGAGGGCGAACGTCCCGTCGTCCACCATGCTCACGACGAGGAAGTGCTCGCGCCCGAAGTCCGTGGCGAAGTGCACCGCGTACACGGTCCACAGCGTGAGGAAGAGCCGCACCGCGACCCCCCGAGGCGTCATCCGACGGACTCCAGATCCGTGGAACCGCGTTCGGCGGCGTGGCGATCCGGCTCGACGCCCGGTCGGTCACCGGCTCCACTCGCGACCACCTCGTCGACGACGTACAGCGGCCGTCCCTTGATCTCGGTGAAGATGCGGCCGATGTACTCGCCCATGATGCCCAGACAGATGAGCTGGATGCCGCCCAGGAAGAGCATCGCGACCATGATCGTGGCCCAACCCTCGACCGTGGCCCCCATCCACTTCTGCACGAACACCGACAGCAGGTAGACGAACGCGAAGCCCGAGGCCGCGTAGCCGAGCCAGGTGGCGAGTCGCAGGGGCACGATCGAGAACGAGGTGATCCCGTCCAGCGCGAACTTCAGCATGCGGCGATAGGGGTATTTCGTCTCACCCGCGTGGCGCGCCTCACGCACGTACTCGACGCCCGTCTGCCGCAGCCCGATCCAGCTCACGAGCCCGCGCACGAAGCGATCCTGTTCGCGCATGCCACGCAACTCGGCGGCCGCCCGACGGCTGAGCAGCCGGAAGTCGCCGACGTCGACCGGGATCTCGACCTTGGTCATCCGCCGCAGCAGGCGATAGAACACCTTGGCCGTCCATCGCTTCATCGCGCCTTCACCGTCGCGGCGCTCCCGGACCCCGTAGACGACATCGAACCCGTCCTGCCACCGCTCGACCATCCGCGGGATCACCTCCGGGGGATCCTGCAGGTCGGCGTCGATGACGACCACGCAGTCGCCCTGCGCGTGGTCGAGCCCCGCCGTGATCGCCAACTGGTGCCCGAAATTCCGGGCCAGCTTGATCACGCGGACGCGCGGATCCTCCTCGGCGAGTGCGGACATGCGGGGCACGGAGTCGTCGGTGCTGCCGTCGTCCACGAAGAGCAGCTCCAGATCGAGCGGCGCGAAACGCCGGGCGACCTGATCCATCCGCTCGTACAGCGGCTGGATGTTCGCTTCCTCGTTGAAGACGGGAACGACTACGGAGACGACGCCGTCGCGGTGCATGGATTCCGGGTCTCGAGGACGAGAAGTGCTCCGACCACCGTGAAAGCAAGATCCGCGCCGCCCGCGGAGGGGACAAGTCCATGTCGGGGCGAGCCCTTCAAAGTGGCCGGGCGCCGAGGTCCCGCCACGGTCGATGGCCGGAACCGTTGCAGCGGTGCAACGATTCACGGGCTCCACTGGTACTCGGGGCCCTGTTGCCGTCCGTTCCGTTCGCGCACGACATTTGCTCCAGTCGGGACGCGCG
>JAHHMJ010000252.1 GCA_018678395.1 Gemmatimonadota bacterium
ATCGGCCACGACGTCGGTCACGGTCAGCCGGGCGCCTCGGGCGTCGAGCTGACGAGCCAGCTGCATCCCGACGTTGCCCAGTCCCTGGACCGAAACGTGTCGATCGGAGAGATCGAAGGAGCCCCACAGCCGCATCGCCACCGCCTCCATCGCTCGCACGACCCCGTACGCGGTGAAGGGCGACGGGTCTCCCATCCCTTCATCCAATCCGCCGACGTACGCGGTTTCACGGGCGACCTGGGCCATGTCGTCGGTGGTGGTGCCGACGTCCTCTCCGGTCATGTACCGGCCGTCGAGACGCTCGATGGCGCGCCCGTGAGCGCGAAAGAGCTCGATCCGGGCGCTCGCATCGGTCGGGGGCGGTCCGAGGATCACCGACTTGCCCCCGCCGAACGGCAGACCGGCGAGAGCGTTCTTGCAGGTCATGCCCCGCGCCAGGCGCAGCGCGGCGCCGAGGGCCGCCTCGAGCGACGGGTAACTGCGGAGACGCGTCCCACCCACCGCGGGACCGAGCACGGTGCTGTGTAGAACGAAGAGGGCCGTGTAGCCGACCCCGGGGTCTCGGGCGACCACGACCTCTTCGGGTCCGAAGGCGTCGAGCTGCTCGAGCAGGGGCATGGGTGCTCCGGGCCCTACGGTGTCAGCCAGTAGTTGACCTTGAAGACGAAGATGTTGTCCGGCTGGGCGTCGAAGAGCGCCCCGCGGTCCCGCCCGAAGTCGAAGTCCCCGATGCCCCGGGCGTAGTCGCTCCGCACCTGCTGCCAGGCGAGGAAGAGCGTCGAGCCGGGCCGCCACTCCCAGCGCAGCACCGCGTTGCCGCGGAGCGAACGGAAGTTGAAGTCCGGGTCGGGGCCGGCCCCCTCGAGGTCGGGGCGAGCGACGAAGGCGTACGACTTCGGTGCGACCAGTTCGGCCGGCGGTCCGAAGTCGCCCGTCGAGATGAAGGGCTGCAGGAACGTCTCGAGTGACAGCCGCGGCGTGAAGGTGACGTTGAGCCGGGTGTTGAACGACACGCTGGTCTGCTCGAGGGGCGCGAAGATGTAGTCGCTGCCGAAGGTGGCTGCGTTCCCGGTGCCGGAGAGCGTGGTCAGGTACTGGGCGTCGACGAAGCTGCGACTGAACGCTGGACCGGTAGAGATGTTCCAGCGGTCCGAGCGGTACGAGACGTTCAATCCGCCACCGCGCGACCAGCCGTCGTAGTCGTCGATGGCCCCGTTCAGGTTGAGGCCGAAGGAGAGGGCCTTCCGGGAATCGGTCCCGAGGTTGAAGGTGCCCTGCCACCGTGCGGGCCGCTCCATCAGGGGGCCGCCGCGAGTCGCGCGATCGTCGTACGAGTCGTGGAAGCGGGCGACGAAGAGGCCCCCGGACCAGAATCCCAGAGTGCGGAAGTTCGCGTTCAGTCCCGAGAACCCCTGGATGCGCTCCCAGTCGAAGTTGTGCTCGACGCGGTTGGTCAGCGTCACACCGTAGTTGCGGAGGACCGAGCCCGGTCGGGTTTCGACGTAGGTGAGGTTCGCCTGCGCGTCGCGCCGGTCGGTGCGGGTCTGGAAGCCGAGGTCGTTCACTTCGTAGTCGGGCGACGTCTCCGCGACGGCGACCGAGCCCCGCCAGTGGGTGCCCGCCTGCCTGGCCAGCGAGACCCCGACGGAGTGGCCGGTCATCGACGACAGATCGGTTTCGACGCCGAGATGCTCGGCGTCCGGACGTTGGAAGAAGTGATTCCCCGCGCGCTGCACCCGGACCAGGGCATCCGAGGACCCGCGGATGTGGCTCCACGCCGCGGTCCCCTGCACGACCCACGCCCGGTTGCCGAACTCGTGCCTGAAGTCGATGCCGCCGCTGAAGGCGCCCGATCGCAGCGCCGCCTCCGCCTCGGGAGAGGTGAGCCGCCGGTTGGCCGAGGTGAACATGAAGCCGACGGCGCTTTGACCCTGACGAAGGTCCCGCCGGGCCCGGGCCACCAGGTAGTTCGACAGGGGCTCGACCGTGAAGTCGCCCGGGGCGCCACCCGGTGTCGGGAAGAACCGCGCGGTCTCCTCGGCGGTCACCGCCTCGATGAGGCCGAGGCTCCAGCCGCCCGTCTTCCCGGTGAACTTCGCCGCCCCGAGGATCGTGGTTCCGTCCGGCGCGTCGGCGTCACCGGGCGCCCGCAGCTGGGGCGCGCGGCCGATCCGGCGCGAGTAGAACATCTGCCCGCCGGACGTGTTGCGGCCGAAGTCGAAGATCTCGCTGCCCTCGACGAAGAAGGGCCGCCGCTCCTGGAAGAACACCTCGTAGGTGCTGAGGTTGATGACCGCCGGGTCGACCTCGACCTGGCCGAAGTCCGGATTCACCGTCGCATTGAGAGTGAGCGTCGACGAAGCGCGCCACCGCAGGTCCAGCCCTCCCGAACCGAAGCTCTCGGCGTCCGAGCGGAAGGGATTGCCCCGCGGATCGATGCGCTCGTTGCGGGCGACGACGTACGGCAGCAGTTCGAGCGTGTTGCCCTGCGCGATGTCCTCGACGCCGAGGAGGTGGCCGTAGGTCGGGATCCCGCCCTGCTCGGTCCGGGGCACGAAGGTCGTCGTCGAGTACTCGCCCCGCCGACCGATCAACCGCTCGAGGAGGATCCCCCAGACCTGTTCGGCGTCCTCGCTGAACCGGATCTGACTGAACGGAATCCGGTATTCCGCGGTCCAGCCGCCGTCGTCGACCGTGGTCTCCACCTCCCACACCGCATCCCACGAGTTGTCGTCACCCTCCGAGCCCTGCCCGGTGACGGCCTTGATTGCGTCCCGCTGCACGCCCGCCGGGTTCACGTCGAAGACGAAGCCGGTGCGATGGTCGTGGTACGAATCGATGACGACCCCGAGCCAGTCCGAGTCGAGGAGACCCATGTCCCGGCGTCCCAGTCGGCTCTGGACTCGCCCCCGATCGTGGAGGCGCACGCCGATGTAGAGGGCCTCCGTGTCGTAGAGGATCCGGGCTTCGGTGCGCTCGGATGCCGGTTGGCCCTCTTCCGGATCGACCTGGACGAACTCATCGACGACCGGCGCGCTCGCCCACGACTCCTCGTCCAGAACGCCGTCGATCACAATGGGCCCCGCGGTCCGAACCGCGCGGTGGATCGGCCGCGAGGTGACGTGCTCGTCCTCCGGCATGGGCGGTGCCTGACCCGCGAGTGCGGCCGGACTCGCCGAGAGCGCGGCGGCCGCCGCGGTGAGGACTACGGTGAAGGGGCCGAATCGGCGGCAGCGAGTGGACGGCATCGAGACCTCGGTCGTTGGGGGGCGCCGGTGCCCTCGAGACCGCCTGTCCAGACCGCCCCCGCACCCCGCGCACGTATCGACGTACGTCGGCGGCCCGCATGGGGTTTCCGCCGGGGCCATGCCCGAGGTGCGAGGGGTCAACGCCCGGCCACCTCGTGGACGAAGCCCGACAATGCTCGCACGAAGCGGGGCATGCAGCGCTCGATGTGGGCCGCGTGGTCGCACCCCGGCAACACGACCCAGGCCTTGTGGGCCGTGCCGAGGCCGCCGAAGAGAGCGTCCTGGACCACGGTCGGTGCGAAGGGGTCGAGTTCCCCCTGGAGAATCAGCGTGGGCACGATCAGCGAGTCGGGCGCGAGCGCGTTGAACTCGTGAGCGGCCCGGAGGTCGACGCGGATCGGGTCGGCGGTGAGAGCCGCATCGACGAATGCCTCGATCGCGGTGGCGGAGATCGATCCGGGGGTGATGAAGTCGCTGCGGGCGGCCTCGGCGGTCGTCGGTCGGCGCGGTGCTGCGGTCGGCTCCTCGACCTCGGGCAGCAGCCGTTCGGGGTGATGCACGTAGCCGTACAGCGCGACACCGGAGACCGACTCGGGGTTCCGCTGTGCGGTCAGGTGGGCCACGGTCGCCCCGTACGACCATCCCATCACGGCGGGCGCCGGCAGGTCCGGATGGCGCGCGCGAATCCACTCCAGGACTCTGGCCGCGTCGGCGGCCATCCGGTTCGGGGTGAGCCACCCGGAGGAGTCCCGGGGGGTGGCTCCGTAGCCCCGCGCGTCCAGGGCGTAGACGGCGATGCCGCGGTCGGCGAGCGCACGCATCAGCGACAAGTCCTCGCCCGGTGCCTGCAGGTCGAAGTCGGGGATCGAACTCCACGTCCGGCCGTGAAGCAGCAGTGCCACCGCCTCGACGTTCGCGGGTGTGCGGCCCCACACCGCCATCGGGTGGCCGTCCACCTCGACGGTGTAGCGGTCGGGTGGGCCGAGCGTCTCGTCGGACGCGCGGTCGCCGTCATCTCGGGGGACGGGGGTGCATGCCATCGTGGCCAGACACACGAGGGCCACGAGGTGCGTCTGGGTGGTGCGTGCGAGCGATCGGACACTTCGCCGATTCATGTGTGCGCGGGTGCGAGGGGAAGGACTGCCGATCAGCTTGCGGCTCGCCGGTGGGTCGCGCCAGCGAGGCGCCCTCGCGCAGCGTGCCGGGGCCGGGTCGACGTCCGACCCTGCATCCCGTCGGGTCCCCCGTTAGAATCCGCGCGACCGACCGCGGGGGGCGCGGGCGGCACCACGGTTCGACGGAGTGGTTTCGGGATGAAGGCGACTGGAAGGCTTTCGCGGTGGGGAAGAGCGGCATGGCGGGGAGGGACGGTTCTCGCGACCGCGCTCGCCTGGACGGCCGTGGGTGCGGTCGAGCCGGGCTCCGCGCAGGAACGAGACGACGAGGGCTGGACCATCGATCACACCTGGACCGACACGGCCCGAGTCCGCTTCACGGTCGACGAGGGCACCTGGATGAACGTCGACGTCTCGCCCGACGGGCGGACGATCGTCTTCGACCTGCTCGGCGACCTCTACACGATGCCGATCGACGGTGGTACGGCGACCCGCATCAGCGGCGGACCCGCCTTCGAGTTCCACCCGCGCTTCTCGCCCGACGGGTCGCGCATCGCCTTCGTGTCCGACCGGGACGGGATGAACAACATCTGGACCGTGGCGCCCGACGGAGCGGACGCTACCCAGGTGACCGCCGAGAGCGAGCGGGACGTCAACTCCCCGGAATGGTCGGCCGACGGCGAGCACCTCCTGGTGCGCAAGCACTTCGTCTTCTCGCGTTCGCTCGGCGCGGGCGAGATCTGGATGTACCACCACACGGGGGGGGCGGGCCTGCAGGTCACCGATCGACCCAACGAGCAGCAGGATCAGGGTGAGCCCGCGGTCTCTCCGGACGGCGCGTGGGTCTACTACTCGCAGGACGTCACCCCGGGCCCGCTCTTCCAGTACAACAAGGATCCCAACCCGGGCATCTACGCGATTCGTCGGCGCCACCTGGTCACCGGTGAGCAGGAGACGGTCACGCGCCGGCCCGGCGGCTCGATCACGCCGATGCCCCACCCCGACGGCCGTCATCTGGCCTTCATACGCCGCGTACGGGAGAAGACGGTCCTGTTCCTGAAGGATCTCGAGTCCGGTGCGGAGTGGCCCGTGTTCGACGGGCTCGAGCACGACATGCAGGAGGCGTGGGCCATCCACGGGCCGTACACGCGGTACGCCTGGGTGCCGGGCACCGACCACGTGGTCATCTGGGCACAGGGGCGCATCCACCGCATCGATACGGCCACCGGAGAGGCGACCGAGATCCCGTTCGCGGCCGACGTCGACATCCGCGTGCAGCAGGCGGTGCGGGCGCCGGTCGCCGTGGCGCCCGACGAGGTCGACGTGCGGATGCTGCGTCACGTGGCGACCTCTCCGAACGGTTCGCGCGTTGCCTTCTCGGCGCTGGGACGCCTCTGGGTCACGGATGCCGACGGCCGTGGTCAAGCACGACGCCTGACCTCCGCCGATGAGATCGAGGCATTCCCGCAGTGGTCGCCGGACGGTCTCAGCATCGTCTACGCCACCTGGGACGACGACGAGTTGGGAGCGATCAAGATCGTCTCTGCCGCAGGGGGAGAGGGGCGGGCCGTGATCGATGCCCCGGGCCAGTATTCCGAACCGTCCTTTTCGCCGGACGGGACGAGGGTGGTGTACCGGCGTACCGGGGGCGATTCCCGCCGCGGTACCCTCTACACGGGCGAGACGGGGATCTACACGGTGGCCGTCGCCGGGGGGGCTCCCATCATGGTGCGGGCGAGCGGCAGCGCACCCTTTTTCTCGCCCGACGGAGAGCGGATCCTCTTCGAGGGGTTCGATGATGGTGCCGCACTCCAGTCGATGGCGCTCGACGGGACCGAGGTGGTGACGCACCTGCGCGGTGGGCAGGTCCAGGACTGGGCCGTCTCGCCGGACGGCGGCTGGGTCGCGTTCGTGCAGGGCTGGCGGACCCACCTCGCACGGTTCCCGCGCTCGGGCCGGGTCCTGAACCTCGACGCGGGTGCACGGGGATTCCCGGTCACGCAGATCTCGGCCGAGTCGGGTGCGTTCCTGCACTGGTCGGACTCCGAGACGGTGCACTGGACGATGGGGCCCGAGTATTTCAGTCGTGCGCTCGCCGAGTCGTTCGCCTTCGTGGGCGGAGGCACGGAGGACACGGTCGAGGAGCCCGAGACCGGCGGCGTCGACCTCGGCTTCACGGTGCCTGCGGACGTGCCCACCGGGACCGTCGCCTTCGTCGGGGGGCGGATCATCACCGCGGCCGACGACCCGAGCGCCTCGGGCGCTACGGGGGGCGTCATCGACGCCGGGACGATCGTGGTCGAGGGCAACCGGATCGTCGCGGTGGGACCGACCGATCAGGTCTCCGTGCCCGAGGACGCGCACGTCGTCGACGCGTCAGGCAAGACGCTGATGCCCGGCATCATCGACGCGCACGCCCACTTCGGTTCGGCCGGCGGCGGGATGACCGCCGAGACGGATTGGGGATTCTTTGCGAACCTCGCCTTCGGGGTGACCACCGGCCACGACCCGTCGAACAGCAACCAGATGATCTTCACCGACGGTGAGATGGTGCGAGCCGGCATGAAGCTCGGGCCCCGGGTCTTCTCGACGGGCAGCATCCTCTACGGAGCGGTCACGCCGTTCCGCAGCCGCACGAATTCGTACGCCGACGCCCTGATGCACGTGCGGCGACAGAAGGCCGACGGCGCGCCCAGCGTGAAGTCCTACAACCAGCGGCGCCGCGACGCGCGCCAGTGGATCCTGGAGGCGGCGCACGACGAGGGCATCAACGTCGTCCCCGAGGGGGGCTCGACCCTCTACCAGAACCTCTCGCAGGTCATCGACGGGCACACGACCATCGAGCACAACCTCCCTCCCGGGGCGCTCTACGAGGACGTGCTCACCCTGTGGGGGCAGACCGGAGTCGCATACACGCCGACCCTGGGGGTCAGTTACGGAGGCATCTCGGGCGAGTACTACTGGTACGAGCACACCGACGTCTGGGAGAACGAACGGCTACTCACCTTCGTGCCCCGCGACGTGGTCGATCCGCGGTCCCGTCGCCGGCTCAAGATGGCTGGGGAGGGGGACTACCATCACATCGCGGTGGCCCGTCACGTGAACGACCTCAACGCGCGCGGCGTGCGCACCAACATCGGCGCGCACGGGCAGCTCCAGGGACTCGCCGCTCACTGGGAGATCTGGATGTTCGCTCAGGGCGGCATGAGCCCCATGGAGGCGATTCGCTCCGCCACGATGCACCCGGCGGCATCGCTCGGCCTGGACGCGGAGCTCGGTTCGCTGGAGGCCGGAAAGCTGGCGGACGTGCTGGTACTCGAGCGCAACCCGCTGGAGGACATCCGCAACACCGAGTCCATCGAGTGGGTGATGGTCAACGGGCGCCTGTAC
>JAHHMJ010000685.1 GCA_018678395.1 Gemmatimonadota bacterium
GATCGCGGCCCGCCACCGCTCGTGGATCGTGACCGAGAAGGACGCCGTGAAGCTGGCCGAACACGCCGACCTGCTGTCGGATGTGCGCATTCGAGTGCTGGGACTCCGGCTCGTGTGGGAGCACGGCCTCGACGGGGTCGACCGGGCATTGGAGGTGCTGTGCGCCGGGGGGGTCGACCCGGCGCCGGACTCCGACGCCGGCGCGGAGGCCGCCCCGTGAAGGTCCTGCTGCTGGTCGTCGGGCGTGTGCGGGGCGAGCTCGCGGATGCCGTCGCCACCTACGAGGGTCGCGCGCGACACTACTGGAAGTTCGAGTGCGTCGAGGTCGGCGCCGGGGCGGGGGGGAGCGAAGACCCCACCGCGGTGATGGCGGCCGAGGCCGAGCGTCTGCGTGCCCGGATCCCCTCCGGCGCCGAGGTCGTCGCCATCACCCGCGAGGGCCGTCCCTGGTCGTCCCGCAAGCTGGCGGACTGGCTCGGAGAACGCGCCCTGCACGGGCTGGGAGACGTGGCGTTCGTGATCGGCGGCGCACACGGGATCGATCCCGAGCTGCTGCGTTCCGCCTCGCGGCGGCTGTCTCTCTCGGCCATGACGTTCCCCCACGAGATGGCCCGCCTCATGTTCGCCGAGCAGCTCTACCGAGCCGGCACGATCCTGCGCGGGGAGCCCTATCACAAGGGGCGGGATTGACGCACCTTGCGCTTCGGGGACCTTTCACGGGGTCCCATGGGTTTTCCACCCCCGACCCCTTCCCGTTCCCGAAGCCGGAGACAGTCCGCTGAGCCTCGACCTGCGCACCCGCGTTCCCGAAGGAGGCGCTCTCGTTCGCGACCGCCTGGCCGGGGAGGGACAGGCAAGCCGCTTCTTCCCGGCGGACTTCCGCGACCCGGAGGCGTATCGGGCGAAGGCGGCCGAGATCGACGCTCGCCTCACGGGCTCGGCCCGCACGGACTGGCTGGATGCCGTGTCGGCTCCCGGTGCCCGGGCACAGGCGCGGCTCGAGGCGCTGCGCGAGGGTCGAGGCTACGTCGTCACGACCGGGCAGCAGCCGGCGCTCTTCGGGGGGCCGCTCTACTCTTTGTACAAGGCGGTGACGGCCGCCGTCCTAGCCGAGCGCCTGGAGGCCCTCGTCGGTGCCCCGGTAGCGCCGCTCTTCTGGACCGCGTCCGAAGACCACGACTGGGACGAGGCCGACCACACCTACCTGGTCGGGGTCGACAACGAGCTCCATCGCATCGCGCTCCCCGAGGTCGACGGTTCCGGCTCGGCGCCGCTCCACCGGCTGCCGATCGGGCCGAGCGTGGAGGCCTGTCTCGAGCAGGTCGCCCAACACGTGCCACCCACCGACTTCGCGCCGCCGCTGCTCGAGCTGCTCCGGGAGGCGTACTCGGCTTCGGCGACGCTGCCCGGGGCGTTCGAGCAGGTGATGGCGGCGATGCTGGAGCCGCTCGGCGTCCTGTTCGTGCAAGCCCACGCACCGGCGCTCAAGCGCCTGTCGGGTCCGGTTCTGATGCACGAGTTGGAGCATTCGGAGGCCCATGAAGAGGCCCTGGCCGAGCGCGTGGCCGAACTTCAGGCCGCGGGCTACAAGGATCAGGTCCACATCCTCGAGGGCGGCGTGAACCTCTTCCTCGAGGGCCCCGCGGGCCGGGAGCGGGTCTATCGCGACGAGGCGGGGGTCCACCTCCGGCATTCCGAGGCGGCCTTCACGCTCGACGAGGTCCGGGCGTGCTACGAAGACGATCCCTCGGTCCTGAGTCCGAACGTGCTGTTGCGACCCGTCGTCGAGAGCGCGGTCTTCCCCACGCTGGCCTACATCGCGGGACCGTCGGAGCAGGCGTACTTCGCCGAGATGGAGCCGCTCTTCGCGGCGCACGGGATCGGCATGCCGGTCATCATGCCGCGGCTGGGCGCGACCGTCGTGGAGAGCAAGATCGGGAAGGTGCTCGACAAGTTCGACCTGGACATCTCCGACCTGCATCGGCCGTTCCACGAGATCGCCGGGGATCGAGCCCGGGACGAGGTGCCGGACGCCGTTCGGCAGGCACTCGGGGAGTTGCAGGGCACCGTGGCGCGGGGTGTCTCGACCCTGACGAAGGCGGCTCGCGAGATCGATCCGACGCTCAAGGGCCCGATCCAGCACGTACGCAGCGTCGCCTTCGATGCGATCGGCGACGTGGAGAGGAAGATCCTCCAGGCGGTGAAGCGCGAGAACGAGATCAGCCTGCAGCAGATCGAGAAGGCACACCTGCACCTGTTCCCGGACACGCGACCGCAGGAGCGGGTCTTCAACCCGTTCTACTACCTGGTGCGCTACGGAGACGACTTCGTGGCCGACGTCGCGGAGTCCTTCGCCGCGGCGTTGCCGTCGCTCGGCAGGGAGGGGTAGGTTTCCGCATGGTTCTCATGATCGTGCTGGTCGTCCTCATGATCCCGATTCTGGCGATCGTGCTCGACTCGCAGCTCGGACGGGCTCTGGCGTCCCGTCTCGAGCAGCGCGGGTTGGGCGAGGGCGAGACGCACATGGCCGAGCGCATGGTGTTCCTCGAGGGCGAAGTCGATCGGCTCGCCACCGAGTTGTCGCGACTGGACGAGGAGAGCCGCTTCATGACGCGGCTCCTCAGCGAGCGCACGGGCACCGAGTCCCCGCCGCGAGCTCTGCCCGAGGCCGACGCCCCGGGGCGCGACGCGGGTGGCGAGACCGGCTGAGGCGAGGGGCTCCGCCTCCGGCGCCTGGTGGGTGGGCGTCGGGATCTTCCTGAGCCGGATCTCAGGCCTGGTGCGCGAGATCGTCTTCGCGCGCTTCTTCGGCACATCCGCGGTCGCCGACGTGTGGCGGGCGCTGCTGCGGGTGCCGAACGTCATCCAGAACCTGCTCGGCGAGGGGACGCTCAGCGCGTCGTTCATCCCGATCTACGCCGAATTCCTGGAGGACGGCCGCGAGGAGGACGCCGGGCGCTTCGCCGGTGCGATCCTCGGCCTCGTCATGGTGGCGGCGTTCTCGACGGCGCTGGTCGGGATCCTGCTGGCCCCCTGGCTGGTCCCGCTGCTCTTCCCGCGCTGGACGCCCGCACAGGTCGCGATCGGGATCGACGTACTGCGCATCCTGTTCATCATGACGGCGACCCTGTCGGTGTCGGCGTGGGCGCTGGGCGTGCTGAACAGCCACCGGCGCTTCCTCGTCTCGTACGCGGCACCGGTGGCGTGGAACGTCGGCCTGATCGGGGCCATCGGTGTCTTCGGGGGGCTGCTGGGATGGGAGCTCGACGCGCTGGTCGTCGCCCTCTCGTGGGGAGGGGTGGTCGGCGGACTGCTCCAGCTCGGGGTCCAGTTGCCGTGGCTGCTTCCGCTGCTGCGCGGCTTCCGGCTGTCGCTCGATCGCCGGGTGGAGGGGGTGGCCGACGCGATCCGGGCGTTCGGGCCCGTCGTGGCTGCCCGTGGGGTCGTGAACCTCAGCAGCCTGGTCGACGTGGTCCTCGCGGGACTGCTCGCGGTCGGAGCGCTGTCGGTGCTGGGCTACGCGCAGATCCTCTACCTCTTCCCGATCTCGCTCTTCGGGATGTCCGTGGCGGCCGCTGAGCTCCCCGAGATGTCCCGGCAACGGCGCGAGGCGACCGAAGCCCTGGCGGACCGCGTCCGGACGGCCCTCGACCGCCTCGCCTTCGTGCTCGTGCCCACGACGCTCGCCTTCCTGACGCTCGGCGACACCTTCGTGGCCGCGCTCTTCCAGGGTGGGCGGTTCGGTCCCGAAGGAACGGCGGCGACGTACGCCGTTCTCGCCGGCTACTCCCTGGGGCTGCCCGCGTCGGCGGCTTCGCGCACGCTGTCGTCGTCGTTCTACGCGCTCCGCGACACGCGGACTCCCGCGCTGATCGCGGGATGGCGCGTGCTGGTGTCGATCGTGGTCGGCGCCTCGCTCATGTTCCCGTTCGACCAGTTCTCCGTCGGTTCCGGTGAGGGCGCTCTGCGGCTGGGGGCCGTGGGGCTCGCTCTCGGCGCGGCCGTCGGCTCATGGCTCGAATACGGGCTGCTGCGTCGCAGGCTGGGCGAGCGGATCGGACCCCACGCCCCGGAGACGGGACGCCGTCTGCGGCGCTGGGTGGCGGGTTTCGCGGCCGTGGCCGTGGGACTCGGTGCCAAGCTCTGGCTGGGATCGCTCGTTCCGGCACACGCCGGGTGGCAGGTGGAGGCACTGGGGGCCGACAGCAAGGGACTCGCGATCCTGCTCGCGGTCGGAACGGGGGGGAGCTTCGGGGTAGCATACCTCGCCTTCTGCCACCTGCTCGGCGTCGGGATCCCGCTGCGTTCGGTTCTGCGGCGGCGCTGAGCGCTCTCACCCCGCGGACCGTTGTCCAGGACCTCCGTCGAAGACCGGCTCTCGTCGCTCTCGCGGCGTCCGGGTGTCTATCTGTTCAAGGACGCCCGCGGCGAGGTGATCTACGTCGGCAAGGCCAAGCGGCTGCGCGACCGCGTCCGGAGCTATTTCCGCTCCGACCGTCAGCACTCCATCAAGACGCGCGAGCTGGTGCGGCGCATCGACGACCTCGAGACGCTGGTGGTCGGCAGTGAAGCCGAGGCGCTGATCCTCGAGGCGAATCTGATCAAGGAGCACAAGCCGCGCTTCAACCTCCAGCTGCGCGACGACAAGCGGTATCCCTACATCAAGGTCACCCTCGACGAGGCCTTCCCGCGGGTCTACGTGACGCGTCGGGTACGCAACGACGGCGGTCGCTACTTCGGACCCTACACGTCCGTCGGGAGCATGCGGCAGGCGCTGGAGGTGGTGAAGCGGCTCTACACCGTCCGCTCCTGCCGCTACGACCTGCCACGCGAGTCCCCCGAGCGCCCCTGCCTGGACTACCACATCGGGCGCTGCAAGGCGCCGTGCGTGGGCCTCCAGAGCGAGGACGATTATCGGGGCATGATCGAAGAGATCCTGGCGATTCTCGGCGGCGACACCGAGGAGCTGCGCCGGGACGTCGAAGGCCGCATGCAGAACGCCGCGGAATCGCTGGACTTCGAGGAGGCGGCGCGGTTTCGCGACGTCATCCGGGGGCTCGACTCCCTGTCGCGAGAGCAGCGCGTTCAGCGCGTGGGTGGCGGAAGCCAGGACGTACTGGCGGTCGCGAGGGATGGCGATCTGGCCGTGGGGGTCGTCATGAAGATCCGGGACGGGGTCCTGCTGGGACGGGACGCGCTGCGCTTCACCGAGATCCAGGAGGCGTCCGACGATGCGCTGCTGTCGGCCTTCGCCTCCCGCTTCTACCTGGGGCGGGGCGACCAGGGCTACCGCGAGCTGCCGCGCGAGGTGGTGTTCGCCCAGGACTTCGAGGACCGCGAGACGCTGGAGACCGTCCTGACGGAAGCCGCCGGACGGCGCGTGGCGACGCTCGTGCCGCAGCGCGGGGACAAGCGACGTCTGGTCGAACTGGCCGGAACGAACGCCCGCCACGCGCTCGAGGACCGGGTCGCCGGGCTCGCCTATGCGGTCGATCGCGCCGACGAGACGCTCTTCGACCTGCAGGAGAAGCTCGACCTCAAGGTGGTGCCCCGGCTCATGGTGTGCTTCGACATCTCGCACACGCAGGGCAGCGAGACCGTGGGCAGTGCCGTCGTCTTCGAGAACGGGGAGCCGAAGAAGTCCGACTACCGGCACATGCGGATCCAGGGCGACTGGGGCAACGACGACTACGCGTCGATGCACGAGGCCGTCACCCGCTGGTTCCGACGCCGCCGCGACGAGGACCGCCCGATCCCGGACTTCTGCCTGATCGATGGGGGCAAGGGGCAGTTGGGGGCGGCGCGGCAGGCGCTCGAGGGCCTCGGCATGGGCGACGTCCAGTTGGGCGCCCTCGCGAAGCGCGAGGAAGAGGTCTTCCTCCCCGGCGGTGCCGATCCCGTCCGTCTCGAGCGTCGCGACCGCGCCCTCCACGTCCTGCAGCGGATTCGCAACGAGGCGCACCGCTTCGCCGTGTCGTACAATCGCAAGCTGCGACGCAAGCGCACGATCCGCAGCGAACTGGCCGAGATTCCCGGGATCGGACAGGGGCGGCAGCAGGCGCTGTTGACTCGTTTCGGGTCGGTCCGGGACATCCGGGCCGCCTCGGTTCGGGAGATCGCCCGGGTCCCGGGCTTCAGCGAAACGCTGGCCACCCGTGTTCTCACCTACCTGGGCAAGGGGCCCGCATGAACCTCCACATCACCGTCTCGTGAACGTCCGTACCCGTTTCGCTCCGAGTCCCACCGGCCGACTGCACCTCGGCAACATCCGCGCGGCCGTCTTCAACTGGCTCTTCGCACGCCGCCACGACGGGGCGTTCGTCGTGCGGCTCGAGGACACCGATGTCGATCGCAACGTCGAGGGCGCCGAGGCCCAGCTCCTCGAAGACCTCGCGTGGCTCGGCGTGGACTGGGACGAAGGCCCCGACGTCGAAGGTCCCCACGGGCCGTATCGGCAGAGCGAGCGCATGAAGCTCTACCGGGCCGCCGGCGAGAAGCTGTGGGCGGCGGGCCAGGCCTACCCCTGCTTCTGCGAGGAGGGGGAAGGGGAGGAGTCGGACCCCGCCGATCCGGGCTTTCGCCGCTACTCCGGTCGTTGCCGCGCGCTCTCGCCTGCGGAGGCGCACAGGCGCGTGGACGCGGGTGAGCCGTACGTGATGCGGCTGGCCGCACCCCTCCAGGGCACGATCGAGGTCATGGATGAGGTGCGCGGAGCCATCTCCGTGCCGGCAGAGGACATCGACGACTTCGTGCTGCTGCGGGCGGACGGTCGACCCACGTACAACTTCGCCGTCGTCGTCGATGACGTGGACATGAAGATCACCCATGTGGTGCGCGGCTCCGGGCATCTCTCGAACACCCCGAAACAGGCGTTGCTCTTCGACGCGTTCGCGGTGCCGCGTCCGGTCTTCGCGCACCACGCCCAGATCCTGTCGCCCGAAGGCGGCAAGCTGTCCAAGCGCTCCGGCGCACGCGCCGTGGCGGACTACCGCGCCGAGGGATTCCTGCCCGAGGCGCTGCTCAACTACCTCAGCCTTCTGGGCTGGTCCGATCCAGAGGGTCGCGAGGTCCTGACGCGCGACGAGTTGATCGCCGCCGTGTCGATCGAACGACTCGGTGCGAGCGACGCGCTGTACGACCCCGAGAAGCTGCGCTGGGTCGGGTCCCAGCACATGGCGCGTCTGTCTCTCGACGAGATCGTGGCCGGTGTACGCCCTTTCCTCCGTGCGGCCGGGCCGCCGGTGGGCGAGTGGTCCGGCGAAGTCCTGGAGTCGGCGGTCGAGGCGCTGCGCACTCGCCTCTCGGCATTCGGCGACGTCGTCGAGCACCTGCATTACTTCGCGCCCTCCGACGAGGCGCGGACCGTGGCGCTCGCAGCGGTAAGGCAGGATGGATCGGCGCGTACAGTCATCGGCGCCGTCGCTGTGGCGTTCGCCGCTCTCCCCGACCGGGAGTGGACCCCCGCGGGGCTCAAGGCGGCGATCGTCCAGGCAGGACGGGACACGGGCATTCGGGGCAAGGGCCTGTACACGCCGGTGCGGCTCGCGGTGACGGGGCAGGAGCACGGGCCCGACGTGGCCCGGATCCTGCACGTCATCGGGCGAGAGGAAGCGCTTGCGCGGCTCGCCGAAGTTTGACCGTAGGGAGACGCGTTTTTACCTTTTCGTGCTGTACACACGCCATCCGAAAATACAGGAGGAGTTCCGGATGAATCTCCGCTTGGGGCTGATCCTCGCGGGATCCCTGACCATCGTGGGCGGCTGCGCCGCATCTGGCGGCAGCAGCGGGGGCACCATGCCCGCCGCCGCCACGGCTTCGCCCGGGGGGACCGCCCTCGCGCAGGGCGAAAGCCCCCGCGAGAACGAA
The DNA here is from genome assembly GCA_018678395.1 of Gemmatimonadota bacterium. Lineage (GTDB taxonomy): Bacteria > Gemmatimonadota > Gemmatimonadetes > Longimicrobiales > Gaopeijiaceae > Gaopeijia. The sequence goes on from JAHHMJ010000685.1 coordinate 7,867, forward strand.
ATGACCCGCACCGCCGAGCGTAGCCTCGAACAGGCCGAGGAAGCCGAGTCGCCGGCCGAGGCCACGGGCCTCTATCAGGCCGCGGCCGACGCGGCTCAGCAGGCCATCGACGCCGATCCGACGAATCCGCTCCCGCACCTCCAGCTCGGCCTGGCCCGCATGGGGCTCGACGACTTCGTCGGGGCCGATGAGGCGATCTCGCGAGCCGAGGAACTCCGTCCGATCTACGAGCTCGAGACCGAAGGCATGCGCGAGCGCGCCTGGGTCGACAAGTACCAGGAGGCCGCCCCGCTGGTGAATGCCGGCGACTACGAGGGTGCCATCGCATTGTTCGAGCAGGCGGACGCGATCTACGACGGGCGGCCGGAGGTGAAGGCGTACCTCGGCCAGCTCTACGTGCAGGTCGGTCAGTACGAGGAGGGGATCACGGTCCTCCGAGAGGCGCGCGAGATGATCAACTCGCCGCGGATCGAGGAGATGGACTCCGCCACAGCCGCCGCCTGGCGGGACACCGACGCGCAGCTGCCGATCTACATCACGCAGGCGCTCATGCAGACGGAGCAGTACGGGGCGGCGTCCCAGGAGCTCCAGAGCCTGCTCGCCACCGACCCCGACAACCTCACCTATCTGCGCCAGCTCGCCGCGCTGTACGTCGAGATGGAGCAGCCCGAGGACGCGAAGGGCGTGTATGAGCGCATGGCTGCTACCG
>JAHHMJ010000231.1 GCA_018678395.1 Gemmatimonadota bacterium
TCCGACCGGTCGACCTCGACGACGGAGCCGTCCTCGAGGGTGCGCGGATATTTGAGCGGGTTGCCGCGGTTCGTGGTCCCGAGGATCGTCCCACCGAGGTGCGTGATGCCTCGTACGGAGTCCTGTGTGAGCTCGACGAGTCCGTCGGGAATCCCGCCGAGCAGGCCCTGGTAGCCGCGCTTGATGCCCCACACCTCCCAGCCGTTGGCGAGGGCACCGAGGGTGACGGCTCGGATGACGGCGTTGAGTCCGGGGGCGTCGCCGCCCCCCGTGTTGATCGCGATGCGCATGTTCGGGAAGGTCGAGGGGTCAGCCGAAGTGGAGTTCGTCGCCTTCGGCGGCATAGGAAAAGCTGAAGTCCGAGGGCGTCGGGTCGTCTGGAGAGCCCGTCGGCGGCCCGAGGGTCCGCCGCAGACGATCGAGGTCGTCGTCGGAGCGTTCCGGCGCGTGATGGAAGCCCACGAGGCGCTTCACGCCCGCCGCCGCGGCCAGATCGAGGGCCTGCTGGGTCGTCGAGTGGCCCCATCCCTCGTGGCGTTCGTACTCGTCTGCCGTGTACATCGTGTCGTGAATCAGGACGTCGGCACCGGCGAGGAAGGCTTCGAATCGCCGCCGCCAGTCCGACGGAACCTCGTAACGTCCCCCGGCCAGCTCGTTGTCCGGTACGTAGCAGATCGATGCCGAGGGCGTTTCGATGCGGTATCCCACCGTCCGGGACGGGTGGCGTACGGGAAAGACCCGCACGGCCACGCCGTCGACGTCGAGAGGTCCCTCGCGCCAGGCGGTGAAGCGGCACTCGGCGCGGACCCCGTGGAAGGGCACCGGAAAGAAGATCGGCTCCATCTGTCGGGCGAGTCTCTGCTCCACGTATTCGTCCCGGTCGGCCGGACCCACGATGTGCAACAGCGATGACGCCAGATGCATGGGATGGAAGAACGGCAGCCCCTGCACGTGGTCCCAGTGGAAGTGGGTCAGCAGCACGGTGGCGCGGACCGGGTCGCCGACTTCGGTCAACTCGGCTCCGAGCGCACGGATCCCGGTGCCCGCGTCGAGGATCAGAAGGGTGTCGCCGAAGCGGATTTCCACGCACGACGTGTTGCCGCCGTACCGGACCGTAGCCGGACCCGGCGAGGGAATCGAACCCCTCGTGCCCCGGAACCGGATGACGGTTCGGTTCGCATCCCCGGCCGTCGGGGTCGGGCGCGCGAAAGCGGACGGGTTGGCGTCGGGAGATTCGGAAGCCATGGCCGGCGAACGAGAGGCAGTCGACGCGGGAATATCCCCGCAGGTCGCCCTGCGGGCAACGGAGCCGCGTGGACGTCTTTCCCCGCTTCCCCGGCGGTACCTAGATTGACGAGCCCCCGTTTCTCTTCGCGCGCCTACCGTGTTCGAATCACCGACGACTCCACCGCCCGAGGATTCCGCCGCCGCCACCCCGTCGCCCGACGTGCTCGTCGGCCGCCGGATCCTGCTCGATATGCTTCCGGACTCGGTGCCGGGGGCCGTGGGGTTCGACGTGGCGGCCGGCACGATGGTGGGCGACGCCGGCCCCGCCAACACGGTCTGGGACGCGTTCCCCTTCGGAGACGGACGGACGGCCTTCCTGGTGATGGAGGTCAAGGCGCCCGGTCACCCGCGAGCGCACCTGCTCGGGATGGCGCGTGCGGCGCTGCGCGCGGCCGCGGACGGGCGGGGCCTCGCCGACGTGCTGGTGCGGGCGAACGGGGCGTTGGCCGGTGTCCACACGGAGGGCATCGATCAGTTCGTCGATTGCGCCGTCGTACTTCCGGGCGACGGGACGATCGAGTGGAGCGCCGCCGGAAAGGTGCCCGCCGGCATCCTGGGGCGCGACGGGACCTTCCACCAACTCGGCTCCCACGGGCCCCCACTGGGCATGCTCGACGGCTTCCGCTACGGAACCGAGGAGGCGACGATGGGTTCTGGTTCGTCCCTGCTCGCCTTGGCCGGTGGGTCGATGGGCCTCTTCCGAGGGGCCGCCGACCTCGTGGCCGAGGTCCAGGAAAAGACGGCCGGAGAAGTGGTCGGGACGGTGCACCGCGCGGTTCGGCGTGCCCACCCCGACGGCTCGCGAGAAGTCTCCGTCGTCTTTCTTCGCAAGCACTGAACATTTCCGGTTCGCGTCCGGACTTCGCGGATCGTAGCCCTACGGGAGGCCTCGTGGCCGTGACCGAGAAAGACGTCCGTACCGCGCTCAAGACGGTGAAGGACCCCGAGCTCAACATCGATCTCGTGACTTTGGGACTCGTGTACGACATCGAGGTCGACGACGCCCAGGTCCATGCGACGATCTCGCTGACCTCGCCGATGTGCCCGGTCGCCGAGCAGATCGTGGCCGATGCGAAGACCGCGATTCTCGGAGTCGACGGGGTGGACGATGCGGAGGTTCAGTTGACCTTCGATCCGCCGTGGACCCCCGAACGCATTCCGCCCCTCATCCGTTCATCACTGGGATTGTAGAATGGCTCAATTCACCGAAGAGGAAATCAAGGCCAAGGTCCAGGACGGCTACGTCGTCGAGTCGGTCGAGGAAATGACCGAAGGTTACCGCAAGGCCCTGGTCGTCCAGCTCACGGTGCAGGCCGACACCGAGCTGATGAGTGCGCCCGCGTACTGGATGGCGGCACGGCATGCGCCGTCGACCAACACCCAGGTCAGCGCGCACGCGATCATTCAGGACGAGCTGGCGCACGCCAACATCGCCTACCGGCTGCTCGAGGACCTCGGGGTCAGCAAGGAGAGGCTGGTCTACGGCCGTGAACCGCACGAGTTCAAGCACCCCTACGGCTTCGACCAGCCCCTCGACAACTGGGCCGAGCTGGTGGTCGCGAACGGGTTCTTCGATCGCGCCGGCATCACGCTTCTCAGCGACGTCTACAACAACACGTCGTACGGGCCGCTCAAGCGCGCTCTCGTGAAGGTCGACATGGAGGAGACCTTCCATCTGCGCCACGGTGAGGTCTGGATGCGCCGCCTCGCGAAGGCCGGCGGCGACGCCCGCGCCATGCTGCAGCGGGCCGTCGACTGGATGTTCCCGATGACGCTCGAGTGGTTCGGGCTCCCCGACGAGATGAAGCGGCACTCCGGCCAGCTCGACTACAAGCTCAAGGGGCTGACGAACGACCAGCTGCGGCAGGTCTGGATGAAGTCCACCGTGCCCCTCTGCGAGTCCCTCGAGCTCGATTGCCCGGCGCACTGGGACGAGGACAAGCAGGAGTTCGTGCTGGACTACCCGTTCCCCTGCGAGTA
>JAHHMJ010000155.1 GCA_018678395.1 Gemmatimonadota bacterium
CCTCCCTGCTGATGACGTGCGCCATCGCCAAAAGCAGCGCCACGTCTGAGCCGACGCGGATCTGTAGGTGCAGATCGGCGATTTTCGCTAGGCGGGTGACGCGCGGGTCGGCGACGATCATCTTTGCCCCGCGGGCGATCGCCTTCTTCAGCCGGGTCGCCGCGACCGGGTGCGCCTCGGTCATGTTCGTGCCGATGCAGAAGATGACGTCCGGCTTCTCCATGTCCTGAAGCGGGTTCGACATGGCGCCCCGCCCGATGCTGGCCGCCAGACCGGCGACGGTGGGAGCGTGTCAGGCTCGGCTGCAGTTGTCGATGTACGATGTGCCCAGGCCCGCTCGCACGAGCTTCTGCATCGTGTAGGCGGCCTCGTTGGGAGCCCGCCCCGAGGCGATGGCATACACCGAGTGGCGCCCGTGCTCGTTCACCGCCTGCAGCAGGCCGGCCGCGGCACGGTCGAGCGCATCGTCCCATGAGGCCGGCACCAGCATGCCGTGGTCGTTGCGCACGAGCGGCGCAGTCAGCCGGTCCGGGTGATGCACGAAGTCGAAGGCGAACTGCCCCTTCACGCACAGGGCGCCCTCGTTGGCGGGGCCATCCATGGCCGGATGCACACCCACGATCCGGTCGCCCCGAGTCAGCACGTCGACGCTGCAGCCCACGCCGCAGTAGGTGCAGATGGTGCGCGTCTTCTCGGTCTCGCCCTCGCGAGCCTTGTGGGCGAGGGCCTTGATGTCGGCGAGCGCCCCGGTCGGACAGGTCTGGACGCACTGCCCGCAGAAGGTGCAGGCCGAGTCCTTGAGAACGCCGTCGAACTCGACGGTGATCTGCGTGTCGAACCCCCGATTCTTCACGCTGATCGCGTAGTCACCCTCCTGCTCGGCGCACACCCGCACGCAGCGGTAGCACGAGATGCAGTTCTCGTAGTCGCGCAGGATGAAGGGGTTCGTGTCGTCCAGGCGCGACGTCCCGCTCGTGGCGCCGTCGAAGCGCCCCGTGTGCGCGTCGTAGCGGTCGACCAGGTCGCCGAGTTCCTGCGATGCGTAGCCGGAGAGCGGGTCGACGTGGACGTCGCGCTGCTCGGAGGCCACCATCTCGAGCAGCACGCGCCGGTGCAATTCGATCGTGCCCCCCTTCGTCGTGACCCGCATCCCGGCTTCAGCGCGGGTCGTGCACGAGGCGACCGGATTGCGGGACCCCTCGAGCGCGACGATGCAGAGTCGGCACCCGCCGAACGCCTCGAGGCGCTCGTCATAGCACAGGGTCGGGATCTCCCGCCGGTGCCGCTCCGCGACTTCGTAGAGCGTCTCACCGGGCGTGAACGCCACCTCGTCACCATCCAGGACGAGCGTCGGCTTCGTCGCGTCGTCGGCCATCATCACCTCGCGGATCCACGCGGGACGTCGGTCGTGCGGGCGGCGGGAGGGTCCAGCCGCCGAGCGCCATCTGTTTCCGGTAGAGTCGGGACCGGATGCGGGTCCCGCAAGGAGACGGCCGCCGCAGCTCTCGCGTTCGACCCTCAGCGGGGAACGAAGGCCACGATGCGAAGGGGCCCCCCGCTGCCCCCCTCGATCTTCATCGGCAACGCCACGGCGAAGGCTCCGGCCGGCGGGACACCGCCGAGGTTCGCGACATTCTCGAAGCCTGCGATGTTCTGTTCGAACAGAATGACGTGACTGGCGAAATCCTGAGACTGGCCGTAGTCGAGGCTGGGCGTATCGATGCCGACCGCCACGATCCCGCGGCCCTCCACCAGCCACTGCGCCGCCTCCGGCGACAGCCCGGGGAAGCTCAACTCGGCCACGGCGTCCGGGCCCACGCGGTCGGTGCCGAGATAGGCAGCCCGGTCGGGCCACCGCTTCTCCCACCCGGTCGCCAGCAGGAGAATGCCCCCCTCGGGCAGGATCCCGTGCTCGGACTCCCACGCCTGCAGGTCGGCCACGGACACCTGGTAGTCGGGCGTGGCTCGATCGGACACGTCGACGACGGCGGCGGGCCCGATGAGTCCGGCGAGGGGGATCCGGTCGGTGGTCAGCCGGCCCTCGGCGAAGTGGATGGGCGCATCGAGGTGCGTGCCGCCGTGCTCGGCCGAGGCGAAGGCGTTCGAGGCGTAGAACCACCCTCCCTCCGTGACCCCGTACGACTGCCGCTCGAGCTGGAAGCCGGAGGTGTCCGTCGGCCAGTACAGGGTCTCCGAAGAGAAGGAGTGGGTGAGGTCGATCCAATCGCCTCCCGATCCATCGAAAACCGAAGCCACGGCTGCCGTCGACGACGCGGTGTCCACGTCGACGGGCGCCGCACAGGCCGGCACGACCAGCGCGACCGAGACGACGAGGAGGGACGATGGACGGGGCATCAGGACTCCGGTGGTCATGGACATCGGGAACAGGTGGCCCCACGCTACGGCGCCTCCTCGCGTCGGGCCAGAGGCTCCGTACGGCCCTCGCCGCTCCCGCGTACGCACCGCCCC
>JAHHMJ010000167.1 GCA_018678395.1 Gemmatimonadota bacterium
CCGCCACCGTCGCCGCCCTGTGGCAGGGCCTGGCCGACGCCGGGCGAGCCGTCGAGATCCGCCGAGAACTCCGCTCCCTCACCCGTATTCGCCGATGACGCACCTCCGCGCCCCGCATGGGGCCCTGCTGCTCTCACTCGTCCTCGCACCGCTGGCCGGCCTCCCGGAACCGACCTCCGCACAGGAGCCCGAGGACTCGGTCGTGGTCCAGATCCCGCCGTTGACCGTCGAGGTCCTGCGCTGGCCGCTGGCCGGTGCCCGGACCCCCTTCGCCGTCGCCGGGCTCGAGATCGACGAGTCACCCCTGCCGACGAACGGTGCCTTCCTGGCGGACGTACTGCGTGCGCTGCCCGGCCTGGAGATCCAGAACCGCCACAACTTCGCGGTCGGTGAGCGCCTGTCGGTCCGGGGCTTCGGCGCCCGTGCGCAGTTCGGAGTGCGGGGGCTACGGGCGATTCTGGACGGCATTCCGGCGACGCTCCCGGACGGTCAAACGACCCTCGACCACGTCGATCCGGCGGCTCTGGCGCGGGTGGAGCTGCTGCGCGGACCCGGATCCGCCTGGTACGGAAACGGGGCGGGCGGAGTCCTCCTCCTCGAGACTCGCGCACCCGAGCCGGGCCGTCGTATCGATGCCCGCGTGCTCGTCGGGGAGTTGGGCCGGCGGGAGCTGACCGCGCGAGCCAGCGACGGAGGATCCCGGGCCGGCGACCCCGGCACGACGCTGGGCGTGACGCGAATCGACTGGGACGGCTTCCGGTCGAACCCGGTCGACGGAGGCACCTACGGCGGTGCCGAGCGGACGGTGCTGACGGCGACCCACCGCCGCACGCTCGGCGACGGGGAGCTGCGGATCTCGGCTGTCGGCCTGGATCTCGACGCCGAGAACCCGGGCTCTCTCCCGCTCGACTCGATCGACGACCCGGACCGCTCCGCCTGGGGCTTCAACGTCCGACAGCGCACCGGCAAGACCGTCCGTCAGGGCCAGGTCGGCGCCTCGTGGCGGGGTGCGTTCACGGGGAGCCTCGGCGCCGAAGTCGCCGTCTGGGGTGTGGCCCGCGAGCTGCGCAATCCCATCCCGGGCACGGTGGTCGAGGTCGACCGCACCGGAGGCGGGGCTCGGCTCGGTGTGGACGGTCGCATGGGCTCGGCCGCCTGGGCGGCGGGTGTCGAAGTGGAACTCCAGTCCGACGATCGCCGCAACTTCGACAACGACGACGGGCGCAACGGACCGCTCGAGCTCGATCAGACCGAGCGGGTCCGGGGTGTGGCCCTCTTCGCCCGCACCGGTACGAGCCTGGGGCCGGCCGACCTCCAGGCCGCGATCCGCTGGGACGCCGTCCGATTCAAGGCGGACGACCGCTTCGTGTCGCCGTCGAACCCCGACGATTCCGGAGCGCGGACGCTGGACGCCCTCAGCCCGTCCCTCGGTGTTCGCCTCCCCGTCGGATCCTTCGACATCTTCGCTTCGGTCGGCTCGTTTCTCGAGACGCCCACGACCACGGAGCTCGTCAATCGGCCGGACGGCGGCGGCGGCTTCAACCCCGATCTCGAGCCGACGCGTGGCTGGACCGGAGAACTCGGCGTTCGGGGCTCGGCGGGCAACCGCATCGGCTGGGAGCTGGTCGCCTTCAACACCGAGCTGCGTGACGAGCTGGTTCCGTTCGAGGTGCCGTCCGATCCGGGCCGCAGCTACTTCCGGAACGTGGGCGAGTCCCGACACCGCGGCATCGAGGCCGCGGTGCGCGCGGTTCTATCCGACGAGCTCTCGCTCCGCTCGGCCTACACACGGGTGGACGCCCGCTTCCAGGACGGTCTCGGGCCCGACGTGGACGGCAACCGCATTCCGGGGCGCTCGCCGGCGCGTTTCGAGACGCGCGCGGACTGGAGCCGTTCCGCCTTCGCGGCGTCGCTGGATCTCACGTGGTCGGACGCCGTGCCCGTCGACGACGAGGGCACCACGGAGGCCCCGTCGTGGTTCCGTGTCGACGCCCGTCTCGGGTTGACCCCGGTCGCGCTGAGCAGCGCGTCGTTCGCGCCGTGGGTCGAGGTAGGCAACATCACCGACGCCGACTACATCGGTTCGGTGACCGTGAACGCCTTCGGCGGCCGGTACTTCGAACCCGCGCCGGGCCGCACCCTCAGCGTCGGGGTCTCCATCGGACTCGAGCCGGGGCGCTCCCTCAACGACAGCCGTCAGGGTCCTCGACGATCAGGAGCGCGTTGACGACGGGTCGTTCGCCCTCGGCATCCGAGGGACGGCTGACCCGTCGGCCACGCAGCAGCATCACCGACGAACCACCACCGTCCAGGTTCAGAGCTTCCGTAGCGCCGAGCGCGTCGAAGAGGTCGGCCAGCTCCGGGAGCGTCATCCCGGTCGAGTAGTCGCCCTGGCGGCCGTCGACCACG
>JAHHMJ010000135.1 GCA_018678395.1 Gemmatimonadota bacterium
CCCCCACCCACAGCAACCCCACGTACCAGATCGCCGATGCGACCGATACCGGAATCGCAGTGCGCCAGAACCCGTGGTGCGAGATGCCGGCGAAGGCCGGGACGACGGCGCGGAGTCCCGGGAGGAAGCGCGCGAAGAAGATCGCCGGCGTCCCCCAGCGAGCGTAGAAGCCCTCGATCCGCCGCATCTGGCCCGGACGGAGAACCCACCGCCCTGCTCCCTGCTCGAAGAAGCCCCGGCCGTAGCGGTCCCCCATTCGGTAGACGAGGAGGGCGCCCGCGACGTTCGCGCCCCAGGTCAGGAGTCCCGCCGCCCAGAACTCCACGGCGCCCAGGGACGCCAGCAGCCCGGCCACGACGACGAAGGTATCGGCCGGGATGGGTGGAACGAGATTCTCGATGGCCGCGCCGACCCCGAGAAGCAGGTACACGGCCCACCCCGGGAGCGCCGCCAGGAAGTCGAGGGCCTGCGACATCCGGCCCCCGCCGTCAGGGTGCGGCGGGCGGCGTCTCTCGGGCCGGACGAGACGTCGAGGATCGCTCGATCAGCGCCACGGCGTGGACGCCGATGCCTTCGCTGCGTCCGATCCAGCCGAGCTGCTCGTTGGTCTTGCCCTTCACGGAGACGAAGTCGGTGTCGACGCGCAGGGCGCCCGCGAGTCGCCCTCGCATCTCGTCGACGCGCGGACCGATTTTCGGCGTCTGGCAGATCACCGTGACGTCGACATTGACGACCCGGTCACCCTGCCCGGCGAGGAGTGCGACGGCGCGCTCCAGGAGGTCGATCGAGTCGGCCCCTTTCCAGCGATCGTCCGAGGGCGGAAAGTGACGGCCGATGTCGCCCAGCGCCGCCGCGCCGAGGATCGCATCGGTGATGGCGTGACAGACGGCGTCGGCGTCCGAGTGCCCCGTCAGCCCGGGGTGGTCCGGAAAGACCACTCCACCCAGGACGAGGGGTCGCGCCGAGTCGAAGCGATGCGAGTCGTACCCGAAGCCGACTCGCACGTCAGGAACCGTCCCACCTCCGGAGCGCGAGGCACGCGTTATGCCCCCCGAACCCGAAGGAGTTGCTCAGCGCCACCTTCACGTCACGCTCCATCATCCCCCCGTGCGCGTACTCCAGGTCGCACGTGGGATCGGGCGTGGTGAAGTTGATCGTCGGCGGAATGCGACCCTCGAGCATCGTCTGGGCACAGACGATCGCCTCGACCGCACCCGACGCTCCGAGCAGGTGGCCGGTCATGGACTTGGTCGAGCCGACCACGATCTCCCGCGCTCGGTCGCCGAGCACCGCCTTGACCGCGATCGTCTCGTGCTCGTCGTTGACCGGTGTCGAGGTGCCGTGCGCGTTGACGTAGTCCACCTCCATCGCGTCGATCCCGCCGTCGGCGAGAGCCCGACGCATCGCCTCCTGAGCGCCGAGATGCTCCGGGGGCGGTGACGTGATGTGGTAGGCGTCACCCGTGGCGCCGTATCCGACGACCTCGCCGTAGATGGTGGCGCCCCGCGCGAGCGCGTGCTCGAGAGCCTCGAGCACGAGCGCGCCCGAGCCCTCGCCGATCACGAACCCGTCGCGGGTCGCGTCGAACGGCCGGCTCGCCGTCTCCGGCTCGTCGTTGCGCGTCGTCATCGCCTTCATGGCCGCGAAACCCGCGACGGTCATGGGCGTGATGGTCGCCTCTGCGCCCCCGGCGAGCATGACGTCGGCATCACCGCGCGCCACGACCCGGAACGCGTCACCGATCGCATGAGCCGACGACGCGCACGCCGAGACGGTCGCGTAGTTGGGGCCCCTGGCTCCGAACCGGATGCTGATCAGACCCGCCGCGATGTCCGGGATGAACATCGGTACGAAGAACGGGCTGACCCGGCGCGGACCCCGCTCGAGCATGATCCGGTGTTGGGTCTCGAAGGTGTTGATGCCTCCGATCCCGCTCCCGAAGATCACGCCGAAGCGGTCCGCGTCGACGACGTCCCCGGGACCGTCCGGCATCCCGGCCTGCGCGAGCGCCTCGCCCGAAGCGACCAGCCCGAACTGGGCGAACCGGTCATACCGACGGATCTCCTTCGCGTCGATCACGTGTGAGGCATCGAAGTCCTTCACCTCGCACGCGACCCGTGTCGGGAAGTCCTCCGTGGCATCGAAATGCGTGATGGGTCCGCCACCACTCGTTCCGGCCAGAAGGGCGGACCACGACGTGGGCACGTCGTTGCCCACGGGCGTGACCGCTCCCATACCGGTGATCACCACCCGACGCTCGCGCCGGGCGCCCCGCTCGGTCCCCGTCATCGCTTCGCGGTCCCCGCGGTCAGTTGGACTCCGCGGCGCGCTTCTTCATGTACCCGATGGCATCGCCCACGGTACGAAGCGTCTCGGCGTCCTCGTCGGGAATGTCGAATCCGAACTCCTCCTCGAAGGCCATCACCAGCTCGACGGTGTCGAGCGAGTCGGCCCCGAGGTCCTCTACGAAGGACGCCTCGTCGGTGACCTTCTCGGGCTCGACGCCCAGCTCGTTGATGATGATCTCACGCACTTTGGAAGCGGCGTCGGACATGCCCTGTCTCCTGTTGGAATGGTTCGGTCGGAAGTCACATGACCATCCCGCCATCGACGGCGAGAACCTGGCCGGTAATGTAGCGGGCCGAGGGGCCCGCAAGGAAGCGCACCACCCCGGCGATATCCTCGGGGTCACCGAGGCGCTGCAGGGGGATGCCGGACTGCAGCGCCTCGGTCTGTGCGTCTCCGAGATCCGCAGTCATATCGGTACGGATGTAGCCGGGGGCGACGGCGTTGCAGCGGATGCCCCGGGGAGCCAACTCGCGCGCCACCGACTTGGTCAGCCCCACGAGGCCGGCCTTGGACGCGGCGTAGTTGGCCTGGCCGGCATTGCCCATGAGGCCGACGACCGACGTGACGTTGAGAATCACACCGTCCCGCCGGCGCATCATCCCCTTCGTCACGGCCTTCACGGTGTGGAACGCCGCCTTGAGGTTGACGTCCAGAACGGCATCCCAGTCCTCCTCCTTCATGCGCAGGAGCAGGTTGTCCCGGGTGATGCCGGCGTTGTTCACGAGGATGCCGACCGGCCCGAGCTCTTCGTCCACGCGGCGCACCATCGCGACGACGGCCTCCCCGTCGGAGACGTCGCACCCGATGCCCAGGTGACCCTCGCCCGGAAGCTCGGCGGCAGCCGCCGCCGCCCCTTCGGCATTCCGAGCGATCACCGCCACGCGCGCGCCTCCTTCGGCCAGAGCCTCGGCGATGGCCCGCCCGATCCCTCGCGATCCGCCGGTGACGATCGCGACCGCGCCTTCGAGTTCTCCGGTGCCCGTGCTCACGACTCCACCTCCAATCCCTCGATCTGCTCGAGTGTACCGACGCTGGTGCACGGGGCCTCCCGCGCGATCCGACGCTGCAGACCCCGCAGCACCGATCCCGGTCCAATCTCGAGGAAGCGCGTGGCTCCCGCATCGACCATGAACCGGATCGATGCCGCCCACCGCACCGGCGAGGTGACCTGGCGGACCAGGAGTTCCCGGGCCTCGGATCCCGACGTCACGGCCTCGGCCGTCACGTTGGATACGACGGGGACGGTCGGATCGGCGATGGACAGCTCGGAAAGGAAGGCGTCGAGCCCCTCCGCGGCATGCTGCATCAGCGGCGAGTGGAACGCGCCGGACACCTGAAGGCGTACCGCTTTCCTCGCGCCGGCATCCAGCGCGCGCTGCATCCCCTCTTCGACGGCCTCGACATCACCCGAGATCACGACCTGACCCGGGGAGTTGAAGTTCGCCGGGACGCACACACCCGACTCGACCGCGGCGCACGCCCCTTCGACGTCTCCGTCGTCGAGCCCGATGATCGCCGCCATCGTGCCCGGCCGCTCTTCACCCGAATCGAACATCAGTTCGCCCCGCCTGCGCACCGCGCGCACCGCGTCGACGAACGACAGCGTGCCCGCCGCCACGTGGGCGCTGAACTCGCCCAGAGAGTGGCCCGCGGTGAAGGCGACCGGTCCGAGACGGTCCTCGATCAGCCGCAGCGCGGCGACGGAGTGGACCAGCAACGCCGGCTGGGCGTTTCGGGTCGCCGTGAGTTCATCCTCGGGTCCTTCGAACATGACGCGGCTGAGCTCGAAGCCGAGTGCCTCGTCCGCCTCGTCGAAGAGCGCACGAGCGGCGGGAAACGCCTCGACGAGGTCGCGCCCCATACCGACGACCTGGGACCCCTGTCCGGGGAAGAGCAGCGAGAGCATCGCAGGAGGGTGGAATGAAGGGGGGTGCGGGATCAGGTCCGCCACACCGTGGCGCCCCAGGTGAGGCCGGCGCCGAACGTGGACGAGAGGATGTTCATGCCGGGACGAACCCGTCCCTCTTCGATGGCCTCGTCGAGCGCGACGGGGATCGACGCCGAACTCATGTTGCCGTAGCGGTCGACGTTGACGTAGACCTTCTCCATCGGCAGGCCGGCGTACTTCGCCGTGGCTTCGATGATGCGGATGTTGGCCTGATGCGGGATCATGAGGTCGATGTCGTCGCCCGTGAGGCCGGCCTGCTGCATCGCCTGGTCACACGCCTCGGCCATGGACCGGACCGCGTTCTTGAAGATCTCCCGCCCGGACATCTTCATGAGGTGCTCCCGCTCCCCGACGACCTGTGCGTCGAGAGGCATGCGTACGCCGCCGGCGGGGCGGTAGAGGAGTTCGGCGAGCGATCCGTCGGAACGGTGGTGGGCCGACAGGATTCCCCGCTCACCGTCGCTGGGCTTGAGCACGGCCGCCCCCGAACCGTCGCCGAAGAGCACGCACGTGGCGCGGTCCTCCCAGTCGAGGATGTTGCTCATCTTCTCGGTGGCCACCACCAGCGCGACTTCGCCGCGCCCCGCGGCCAGAAAGCCCTCGGCCATCGTGAGGCCGTACAGCCATCCCGAACAGGCGGCCTGGATGTCGAACGCCAGGGCGTTGTCGCAGCCGAGGAGCGTCTGAACGTCGCATGCGGTCGAGGGGAGCCAGCGGTCGGGCGTCGCGGTCGATACGATGACGATGTCCACCTCGCCCGGCTCGACGCCCGCGCTCTCCATGGCCTTGCGGCCGGATTCGCGTCCCATCTCGGCCGCCAGCAGAGACGGGTCCCCGATGCGACGCTCCCGAATCCCGGTCCGCGTGCGAATCCACTCGTCGGTGGTGTCCATCCGCTCGGCGAGGTCGTCGTTGGTGACCACGTTCGGTGGGAGGAATCGTCCCGTCCCGGCGATCTCCACCTGGGGCGTCGGTGTCTTCATGCCGTCTCCGGAAGGATCGAGTCGTGGAGTTCGGACGCCATGTCGGCGACCATGCCGCTGAGCACGGCCTGTCTGGCGACCCGCACGGCGTTGCGTATGGCCTTCGGTGGCGACCCGCCATGGCAGATGATCGTGACGCCGTTCACGCCGAGCAGTGGGGCTCCGCCGTATTCGGAGTAGTCCAGCAGTCGAAGCACCGAGTCGAATGCCACGTCGAGGCCTCGCTCCCGCTGCTCGCGCTGCACGAGACCGAGGATGAACTGCGCGACCGACTCGTAGAACTTCAGCAGCACGTTGCCGACGAACCCATCGGCGACCAGGACGTCGCAGGCCCCCGCGACGACCTGACGGCCCTCGATGTTGCCGACGAAGTTCAGTCCCTCGTCGGCCGCCAGCATCCGATACGCTTCCTGCGCGCGCTCCTCGCCCTTGCCCGGTTCCTCGCCGATGTTCAGCAGCCCGATCCGGGGTTCGTCGATGCCCAGCACGTCCGCCATGTACACGCGCCCCAGGTGGGCGAATTGCCGCAGGTGGCGTGGCTTGCAGTCGACGTTGGTCCCCGCGTCGAGCAGGAGCGAAGGGGTCGAAGCCGTGGGCAGGAACGTGCCGACCGAGGGACGCTCCACTCCGGGCAGTCGCCGCAGGATGAAGAGCGAAGCCGCCATCACGGCCCCCGTGGGCCCGGCACTGATGAAGGCGTCGACCGCACCCTCTCGATGCAACCGCAGGCCGACCGCAATCGACGAATCCGGCTTGCGGCGCACGACCGTGGCGGGAGCGTCATCATGCAGGACACGCTCCCGAGCGGCCTCGACGTGTATGCGCCCGAGCGGCGCATCGTCGTGGCGCGCCAATTCGGCACCGATGAGGTCGGGGTCGCCGACGAGAACGATCTCGAAGTCCTCGCCCAGCTCGTTCAGCGCACGGATCGCACCCTCGACCTCGGTCGTGGGAGCGGCGTCCGTGCCCATGGCATCGAGGGCGATGCGCACGGGACGCCCCCGCTAGAAGGCGTCGACTTCGACGACCGCCTCACCCCGGTAGTAGCCGCAACCGGGGCACACCCGGTGGGGCTGCTTGGGGTCCCCGCACCGGGGGCAGGTATTCAGCGTGGGCGTCTCGGCCTTGTAGTGGGTCCGACGCTTCCGCTTGCGCTGCTTGCTCGTCCGCTTCTTCGGGACAGCCATTATCGCCTCACTCGCTCTTGAGAGCCCGGAGCGCATCCCATCGGGGATCCGGCTCGACCGGACTGCAATCGCACGTCTGTTCGTTCCGATTGACGCCGCAGAGCGGGCAGAGACCGGCGCAATCGTCGCGGCACTCCACCCAGCGCTCCGTGGAGAGGATCAACTCCTCTCGCAAGACGTCACCCAGCTCAAGCGTCATCGCGTCCGCGGCCAACGGTCGGAGATCCGACCCTTCGACCGCCCCGCTCTCGTCCGGCTCCGCGAAGACGAAGAACATCTCCTGCTTGAGCGGAATCCGAACCGCCTCGAGACACCGGCGACATTCCGCCACCCGTGTCCCCTCCACCTCCAGGCGCACGACGATTTCGCCGGTGCCGGAGACCGTCGCACGACCCCGAACGACGACATCGCCGTCGAATCGGAGGTCGCCCCCCTCCCAGAGGGGATCGTCGGGAGCGACCGCGATCTCGAAAGACCGCGAACCCTCCCGCTCGAGCCGAGGAAGGTCGAGCCTGAGCATAGCTGGCTAAGCTAGCCGGGCGACCCGGACGGGTCAACGGCCGCCAAGCGCTCTGCCTCGAGCGCGATTACCAGCTCCTCGCCGGTCCGAATCGCGGCCGCGGCGGTAGCGCCCGCGTGGAAGAAGCCCTCCTCACCACCGGTCAGCCGTTCGTTGGCCTCCGGGTCGATCTCGAGCCCCAGGAATCGCAGGCCCTCGAGGCACCGCGCCCGGATGCCCGGAGCGTTCTGGCCGATGCCGCCCGTGAAGCCCACGGCGTCCACGCCCTCCAGGACAGCCGCGTACGCTCCAATGTATTTGCGGACTCGGTAGGTGTACACGTCGAGCGCCAGAGCCGCCCGCTTCGATCCCTCGGCCTCTTCCTCGAGCAGGTCCCGCATGTCCGACGAGATGCCGCTCAACCCCTGAAGCCCGGAGTGCTTGTTGAGCAGCGCGGTCGCGTCGGCGATCCCGATCTCTTCGCGGCCCATCACGTGGAGGACGGCGGCGGCGTCGAGATCTCCGGACCGCGTTCCCATGACCAGGCCGTCGAGGGGCGTGAACCCCATCGAGGTGTCGATCGAACGGCCCTTCGCGACCGCGCAGGCGGAAGCCCCGTTGCCGAGGTGGATCGAGATCAGCCGCAGTTCCTCCAGGGGCCTGCCCAGCAGGTCGGCCAACCGGGACGCCACGTGCTGGTGGCTCGTTCCATGAAAGCCGTACCGCCGGATCCGGTGGCGCTCGTAGAGCACGTACGGCAGCGCGTAGTGGAAGGCCCGCGGAGGCATCGACGTGTGGAACGCCGTATCGAACACCGCCACGTGCGGAACGTCCGGTAGCCTGGCCAGCGCCGCCCCGATCCCCGCCAGGTTGTGGGGATTGTGAAGCGGCGCCAGCGCGATCAGCTCACGGATCCGATCGAGCACCTGCGGGTCGATGCGCGCGGACTCGGTGAACGCCTCGCCCCCGTGCACCACCCGGTGCCCCACTGCCCCGATCTCGTCGAGCGACTCGACGGCGCCCCTCTCGGGGTCGGCGATCAGGTCGAGGATCGCCTCGATGGCGTCACGATGATCGAGCAACGGCGCGGTCGAGCGGATGCGAGCGCCGTCGTCACGACGCTGTTGCGTCAGGACCGCGCCGCCCGCGCCGATCCGGTCGACGAGCCCCGCGACCAGCGGGGCGCGCGCGACCGTGTCGATGACCTGGTACTTCACCGACGAGGACCCGGAGTTGACGACGAGGACCTTCACGCATCCTCTCCGTTCAGTCCGGGAATCGCGGGACGCTCCAGATCGAGGGCTTCGACGCCGAGCCGCGTGCCGGACGCGTCGTAGCGGTAGAAGCC
>JAHHMJ010000520.1 GCA_018678395.1 Gemmatimonadota bacterium
ACTCCCGGGACGCGCCGCCGGCAGCTACCGATGGACCGCCGAGGTCCTGGCGCCCGACTCGGTGGCCGCACGCGGTCGGATCTGGTCCGGAAGGCTGGAGATCGAAGCCCACACCGACGAACTTCGATGGCCGCGCGACACGACGCTCCTCGCAGCGTCGGCCGCCCCGGCGCGCGCCGACCTCGGGCCGTCCGGGCGTCCTCTGCGGACGTCGCCGTGGCCGTACCTGCTCCTCCTGGTTCTCCTGTCCGCCGAGTGGATTCTGCGCCGGCGGGCGGGCCTGCGCTGATCTCGCACCGATCCATGGCTCGTCTCTTCAAGAAGTCCACCGAGAAGAAGAAGTCGCTCTGGCGCCGCGCCGTCGACTTGATGCTGACCGACGTCCAGGTCCTCGCGAAGGGGGTGGATCAGGAGACGCTGGAGACCCTCGAGGAGCGACTCATTGCGGCGGACTTCGGTGTGAAGGCCACCTTGCGCCTGGTCGACCACGTGGAGGCCGAGGCGCGGAAGGGGAAGGTGAGCAGGGGGGATCAGCTGCGGGGGGCTCTGGAGGACGAGCTGCGCCGAATCCTGGAGTCCTCGGCCGACGCCTACCTCGAGGCGGCCGACGAGGGCCCGACGATCTACCTCATCGTGGGGGTGAACGGGGTCGGCAAGACGACGTCGATCGCCAAGCTCGCGCATCGTCTGGTCCAGGAGGGGCGGTCGGTGCTGGTTGCGGCAGGCGACACCTTCCGGGCCGGGGCCGTCGAGCAGCTGGAGATGTGGGCCGGCCGCATCGGCGCCCAGTTCATTCGCGGCCAGCAGGGCGGAGATCCCGCGGCGGTCGCCTTCGACGCCGTCGAGGCCGGTCTCGCACGGGGCGTCGACGTGGTCCTCGTCGACACCGCGGGCCGGCTCCACACCAACCGCGGCCTGATGGAGCAGCTCCGGAAGGTCGACCGGGTGATTCGGCGCAAGGTGGAGGGCGCCCCCCACGAGACGTTGATGGTGCTCGACGCGACGCTGGGCCAGAACTCACTCTCCCAGGTGCGAGCCTTCGGCGACGTCGTCGATCTGAGCGGGATCCTGCTCGCCAAGATGGACTCGTCGGCACGCGGTGGAATCGTCGTGGCGCTGCAGGAGGAACACGGGCTTCCCGTGAAGCTGGTCGGAACCGGCGAAGGCGTCGACGACATCGAGACCTTCGACGTCGAGGCCTTCGTGGAGGGGATCTTCGAGTGACCGACCGCGGGGGCGGGTGACATGGACTTCTCGCTCCTGGACAAGCCGGTCCAGTTCCTGAAGGGCGTCGGGCCGCGGCGCGCCGAGGCACTCCGGGGCATGGGCCTGGTCACCGCCCGCGACGTACTCCTGCACGTGCCCCGGCGCTACGACGACGCGTCGACCGTCCAGTCGATCGCCGAGCTCGAGGTGGGGATGGATGCCACCGTGCGGGGCTGGGTCCGGACCAAGGGCGTGATTCCCACACGTGCGGGTCTGCGCATCTTTCAGGCGGTCCTCGAAGACGACAGCGGCCGCATCACCGTGGCCTGGCCCGGACAGCCGTGGTTGGATCGCAAGCTGCGCGAGGGAGACGTACTGGTCGTGACCGGGCCCGTGCGTTTCTTCCACGGCCGCCAGATCCAGCCGCGTGAGTTCACGCTCGTCGGGCGCGGGGACGACGGGGAGAGTCGGGATGCTCGCCAAGGCACGATCTTCGTGGCCTACCCGGCGTCCGAGGACGTTCCGCAATGGGTGCTGCGCGGCGTCTTCGACAAGAACCTCGACGCCCTGCTCCCGCTCGCCGATGCCGAGGAGTGGCTCCCCGACGACGAGCGCGAGCGCCTCGGCCTCCCGCGGCCGTCCGAGGCGTTTTCGGCGCTGCATCGGCCCGCCACCCTCGCCGACGCCGATACGGGTCGCCGTCGGCTCGCCTTCGACGAGCTGTTCTTCCTGCAGCTCGTGCAGGCCCAGGTGCGCCACCGCCAGACGCGCGAACGGCCGGGAATCTCGTTCGAACGCACGAACGAACTCATCCGCCCGCTGCACGAGGCCCTGCCGTTCGCGCTGACGAACGCCCAGGCACAGGTTCTGCGCGAGATCACCGCGGACATGACGTCGTCTCGCCGCATGAACCGGCTGCTGCAGGGCGACGTCGGGGCGGGGAAGACGCTGGTGGCCCTCTTCGCCATGCTGCTCGCAGCCGAGGACGGATGGCAGTCGGTGCTTCTCGCCCCCACGGAGCTCCTGGCGGAGCAGCATGCGCGGAAGCTGCGCGAGCTGACGGCCGAGCTGCCCGTCGACGTGGTCCTGCTGACCGGACGGATGGGCGCGGCTCCCCGCCGCGAGGCGCTCGAGGCCATCCGGGACGGCTCGGCGCGGCTCGTGGTCGGCACGCACGCGCTTCTGCAGGACGAGGTCGACTATGCGCGCCTGGGGCTCGTCGTCGTCGACGAGCAGCATCGGTTCGGGGTCCGACAGCGGATGGTGCTGGCGGAGCGGGACCCGCCCCCCGACGTGCTGGTCATGTCGGCGACGCCGATCCCGCGCTCCTTGGCGCTGACGCTCTACGGCGATCTGGACCTCAGCGTGCTCGACGAGCTGCCCCCCGGCCGGAAGCCGATTCGGACGTCGTTGCGGTATCCCGGCAAACGCGACGAGGTCTACCGCTTCATCGACTCCGAACTGGCGCGGGGTCGCCAGGCCTACGTCGTGTATCCGCTGGTCGAGGAGTCGGAGAAGCTCGATCTCCGTGCGGCCGCGCAGGAATTCGAGCGGCTCTCGGAGGAGGTGTTTCCGCACCGCCGCCTGGGATTGCTGCACGGCAAGATGCATTCGGACGAGAAGGACGCGACCATGCGGGCCTTCCTCTCCGGCGACATCGCGCTCCTCGTCGCCACGTCGGTCATCGAGGTGGGCATCGACGTCGCCAACGCCTCGGTCATGGTCATCGAGCACGCCGAGCGCTTCGGATTGTCGCAGCTGCACCAGCTGCGCGGGCGCGTCGGCCGTGGCGCCGCGAAGAGCCATTGCATTCTGATCGCCGAAGCGGGTGGAGAGAGCCGAGAGCGGCTCGTCGTCTTCCGCGACACGAGCGACGGCTTCGCAATCGCCCGGGCGGACCTGCGCATTCGGGGGCAGGGCGATCTGTTCGGCAGCCAGCAGCATGGGCGCGACCCGGTCCTGCGCTTCGCCGACCTGACGCGGGACGAGGATCTGCTTCTGGCCGCCCAGCGGTTGGCCCGACGCCTGGTCGAGGCCGATCCCGATCTCACCGACCCGGCCCACGTCCGGGTCCGGGCGGTGCTGGATGCTCGCTATGCCGAGCGGCTGAAGCTGTTCGGAGTGGGGTAGCGCGGGGGATGCGAAGGAGCGCGGGATTGGGCACATTACACCGCGCATTCGACCCCATCCCGTGCCCGACCTCCGCATGCCCACACCGACCGAGATCCGCGACCTGAACCAGCACGTCGGTGAGGACGTGACCGTTACCGGCTGGGTGGAAACCACCCGAGGCCACGGCAAGGTCGCCTTCGTCGTGGTGCGCGACGGGACCGGTGTCGTCCAGGGCGTCTTCCTGAAGAAGGAGCTCGATGCCGCCGTCTGGGATGCGCACGGGACGCTGACGCAGGAGGCGACGGTGGCGCTGAGCGGGGTCGTCCGCGAGGAACCCCGCGCCCCGGGGGGCTACGAGCTCGGCGTGACCGGCGTCGAGGTGATCGCGCCCTCGGAGGAGTATCCCATCCAGCCCAAGGAGCACGGGGTCGAGTTCCTGCTCGATCACCGCCACCTCTGGCTCCGGTCGAGCCAGCAGCGGGCGGGGCTCAAGGTTCGGGCCGAGATCTCGCAGGCCACCCACGACTTCTTCTACGAGCGGGACTTCACGCGCATCGACACGCCGATCCTCACGGGCTCGATCGGCGAGCATGCCGGGACCCTGTTCGAGACCGACTACTTCGGCGAGACGGCCTACCTCGCCCAGACGGGACAGCTCTACGTCGAGTCGGCGTGTCCGGCCTTCCGGCGGGTCTACTGCTTCGGTCCGACGTTCCGCGCCGAGAAGAGCAAGACGCGGCGGCACCTCACCGAGTTCTGGATGGTCGAGCCCGAGGTCGCCTTCGCCGATTCGGACGACAACATGCGTCTCCAGGAGGAGTACGTCTCGTACCTGGTCGAACGCGCTCTGGAACGCTGCTCGGACGAGCTGGAGGTGCTGGGCCGGGACACCGCTGCGCTCGAGCGCGTGAAGCCGCCGTTCCCGCGGATCTCGTACACCGAGGCGATCGAGCGGCTGCAGGCCAAGGGGAGCGAGATCGAGTGGGGACAGGATCTCGGCGCCCCCGACGAAGTCCTGATCACCGAGGACTTCGATCTGCCGGTGTTCGTCTACAACTACCCGAAGGAGGCGAAGGCCTTCTACATGAAGGAGAACCCCGAGGACCCGCGGACCGTGCTCTGCAACGACCTGCTCGCCCCCGAGGGCTACGGGGAGATCATCGGTGGCTCGCAGCGCGAGGACGACCTGGTCCGGCTGCGGGAGCGCATCGCCGAGGAGGGCCTGCCCGAGGAGGCGTACGGGTGGTACCTCGATCTGCGGCGCTACGGGTCCTTCCCGCACTCCGGCTTCGGTCTGGGCATCGAGCGGACCGTGGCCTGGATCACCGGGCGCCACCACATCCGGGAGTTCATCCCGTATCCGCGTCTCATGAACCGGCTCACGCCATGACGAGCGGAGCGCTGGCGGGTCGGGTCGCGGTCGTCACGGGGGCGTCGAGCGGCATCGGGGCCGCGGTCGCGAGCGCCCTGGCCGAGGCGGGTGTGTCGGTGACGCTCGGAGCGCGGCGAGAGGACCGTCTCCGCGACGAGGTCGACGCGATCACGGCCGCCGGGGGGCGGGCGTCGTTCCGCGTCACCGACGTCACACGGCGTGCCGACGTCGAGGCGCTGGTCGAGGCCGCCCGGGAGCACCACGGCCCGGTCGACATCCTGGTCTGCAACGCCGGCGTGATGCCGCTGTCGCCGCTGGCCGAAGGCCGGGTCGGTGACTGGGAGCGCATGGTCGACGTCAACGTCAAAGGGGTCCTCTACGGCATCGCCGCCGTCCTGCCCGAGATGGTCGAGCGGCGTTCGGGGCACCTGGTGACGATCGGTTCGGTGGCGGGTCGGCGCCCATTTCCCGGTGGGACCGTCTACTCGGCGACCAAGTTCGCCGTCCGGTCGCTCGTGGCCGGCCTGCAACTCGAGCTGTCGTCCACGGCGGGGATCCGCGTCACCGACGTGCAGCCGGGTGTCGTCGATACCGAACTGGCGGATCACATCCCGGATCCGGACCGCCGCGCGGAGTTTCTGTCTCGGTGGGAGGCCCGTCGCGCGCTGCGGGCGGAAGACGTGGCCGCTGCGGTGCTGCATGCGGTGACCGCGCCCCCGCACGTCAACGTGAACGAGATTCTTCTCCGCCCGACCGACCAGCCCACCTGAGGCGCGGGTCGTGGCCGCTCGCCCCTCCACGGCCGGTATTGCGCTGCGGGTCGTCGTCCCCGAGGTGATGGACGACCCCGAACTGGACCCGGTCGAGCACGAGCGAGCGCTGCGCGCCCTCGCCCGCGTCAACCGCCTGTCGGGCACCGCCGGGCGGATCTGGCGAGAGATCCTGCGG
Source organism: Gemmatimonadota bacterium (assembly GCA_018678395.1). Lineage (GTDB taxonomy): Bacteria > Gemmatimonadota > Gemmatimonadetes > Longimicrobiales > Gaopeijiaceae > Gaopeijia. The sequence goes on from JAHHMJ010000520.1 coordinate 5,639, forward strand.
GCCGCCCGGGACGATGCGCCGATCCGGGTGATGGAAGTCGCCTGCGGCGGGGGAGACGTGGCGGTCGCCCTGGCCGCGCGGGCGCGATCGTCGGGGCTCCGGCTCTCGCTGACGGCGACGGACCGGAGTGAGCGCGCCGTCCGCTCGGGCCGCAAGCGTGCGGAACGCGCCGGCGTGGCGCCCGACTTCGTCGTGGGCGAGGCACCCGATGGATTGCCGCAGGGGCCGTGGGACCTGGTCTACGCCTCGCTCTTCCTGCACCACCTCGCCGAGGCCGAGGCCCAGCACTTTCTCACGGTGCTCGGTCGCATCGCGCGGCGCGTAGTCGTGGACGACCTGAGGCGGACCTCCATGGGACTCGCGCTCGCCACCGTCGCGGGGCACGTGCTGACCCGCTCGCCCGTCGTGCGGGTCGACGGCCCGCGCTCGGTACGGGCGGCGTTCGCTCCAGAAGAGGTCGAGGCGATGGCGCGGCGTGCCGGACTGCGCTCCGTGCGGGTTCGTCGGTCCTGGCCCCAGCGCTGGACCCTGACGGCGGACGGGAGCGGACCGTGACGGAGCGCTTCGACGCCGTCGTCGTGGGGGCGGGACCCGCCGGTGCGCTCGTGGCTCGGGAACTGGCGCGTCGAGGGTGCCGTGTCCTGCTCGTCGACCGGGAGCGTTTTCCCCGCTGGACGGTGTGCGGGGCCTGCCTCGGCGCGCCGGGCGTGGCGGTCCTGCGGGCCGTCGGTCTCGAAGGACTGCTCGAGGACTCGGGAGCGCGGCCCCTGCAGCGGCTCCGCATCGTCGGGTGGGGACGTGCGGTCGATCTGCCCGTGGAGGGAGGCGTCGTGGTATCCCGTCGCACCCTCGATGCCGCGCTCCTGGCCGAGGCGGGGGCTGCGGGGGCCGTGGTCCGCACGGGCTGTACCGCGGCCCTGGACGGCGAGACCCCCGAAGTCCGCCGGGTGCGGCTGCGGGAGGCCGGCTCTACCGAGGTCGTCGAGGCGCTGTGCGTGATCGACGCGAGCGGCCTCGGCGGCCTGCGGGGTGATCAGCCGGGTCGGGAGCGCCACGAGGTCGTGCGCGAGAACAGCCGCATCGGTGTGGGCGCGTGTTTTCCGCCCGGATCCTGTCCGCCGATCGAGGCGGAGCCCGAGACGGTGTCGATGGCCGTAGGGTCCGGCGGATACGTCGGCCGGGTCGTGCACGAAGACGGATCCGTCGGTGTGGCGGCGGCGCTCGCTCCGGGCGAGGTACGACGGTTCGAGGGTCCCGCCGGCGCGGTGACGGCGCTGCTCGAGTCGGTGGGAGCGTCCCTGCCCACGGGCGCCGCGACCGACGGCTGGAAGGGGACGCCAC
>JAHHMJ010000628.1 GCA_018678395.1 Gemmatimonadota bacterium
GCGCAGGGCTGAGGCCCGGACGCAGCGCGTGACATCGATGATCGACTGGATCGCGGCGGGCTACCGCCTGCTGGCGCTGGGGCTGCCCGGCGACCTGAGGCGCGCGTGTCTTCCCGACATGCTGAGCGATCTGGAGGGCGTCCTGCTCCGGGAGAAGGCGGTGCGAGGGCGGTGGGGCGTCCTGAGCGCGGGGATCCGCGCGCTGGGCGATCTGACGTGGACGGTTCTCCGTGAGCGATGGGTCGCTCTGCGGGGCTACGAATGGCAACGAACGGCGCGGCGACGCGCCGGTTTCGACATGGGAGAGAGGATGATGATGTGGACGCGTGAACTTCGACTGGCCCTGCGAGCGCTGATGCGGCGACCCGGCTTCACCGCCATCGCCGCGCTCACGCTGGGACTGGGAATCGGCGCAACGGTGGCGATTTTCGGCGTGGTGAACGCCGTGGTGCTTCAGCCACTCCCCTTCCCCGATTCGGACCGGATCGTGGAGCTGCGGCATCACGCGCCCGGAGTCGACCTTCCGGACCTCACCAATTCTCCGGGCACGCTGGAGTTCTACCGCGAGCGCGCCCGATCGTGGGACCTGCTGGTCGCGATCGGCGGGGGCGGCGCCAACCTGCAGGTCACGGACCGCACGAACCGGGTCCGCGTCTTCGTGGCGGAGCCCGGCATCTTCGACATGCTGAGCCTCCGCCCCACGATCGGACGGGCCTTCACGGAAGCCGACGTCGTCGATGACCCGGCCCAGAACGTCGCCCTGATCGCGCCGGGCCTCTGGCGTCGCGAGTTCGGCGCAGATCCGAACGTGGTGGGTCGCACGGTCACCCTCGACAACCGCACCATCGAGATCATCGGTGTCCTCCCGGACGACTTCCGGATGCCGAACTTCGGGGACGTCGACATGATGGCCCCGCTCTGGGTCGATCCGGACGGCGGCTGGGGGACCTTCGGCACGACGGTCTACGGACGCCTCGGTCCCGGCGTGACCTTCGAGGCGGCCTCCCAGGAGATCACGGCGCTGCAGGCACAGGTCCCGGAGTACGATCCCGAGATCACCCTGGAGCGGCTGGAGGCCTTCGGGTGGCAGGCGAGCATCCGCACGATGAAGGACGCGGTGGTCGGCGATACCGGCTCGCAGCTCCTGATCGTATTCGGCACGGTCGGGCTCGTCTTGCTGATCGCCTGCGCGAACGTCGCGAACCTCTTCCTGGTCCGGGCGGAGAGCCGCCAGAAGGAGCTGGCGATCCGCGCGGCGATGGGAGCGGGCCGCGCGCAGGTCGCGGGCGGCTTCCTCTCGGAAGCGATCGTGCTGGGGGCGCTCGGTGGTCTGGTCGGGATCGGCATCGCCTCGGGCGGCCTCACGTGGCTGACCTCGCTCGACATCGACATGCCCCGGCTGAACGAGGTGTCGATTACCCCAACCGTGCTCGGCTTCACCGTCGTGGTCTCGGTGGTGTCGGCGCTCCTCCTGGGCGCCATCCCGATGGTCCGCTACGCGGGACGGGGCTTCGCCTCGATGCTTCGTGACGGGAACCGCACGTCCACGGACGGCTCGGGCCGCCACCGCGCCCGGAACCTGCTGGTCATGAGCCAGCTCGCGCTCGGCCTCGTCCTGCTGGTCGGCTCGGGGCTGTTGTACCGGTCGCTGGGCGCCATGCAGCGCATCGACCTGGGCTTCGACCCCACCAACACCCTCGCGGTCGAGATGAGCGTGGGGCAGAACGTGGAGCCCCTCGAAGCCGCCAGCTTCTACCAGGAGATCACCGACCGCGTCGCGGCGCTGCCGGGCGTGGAAGCCGCGGGCTTCGGTTCGGGCGGCCCGCTGCTCTCCGGGAATTTCAGCGGGGGATCGTTCGAGGTCGACGGCGAAGATCGACCGGAAGACGTCCTCCCCGAGGTCGCCCTCTATCGGGCGATGGGACCGGGGTACTTCGAGGCGCTCGGTCTTCGACTGGTCGAGGGTCGGACGATGACCGCCGCGGACTGGCGCGGCGGGAATCCGGTGGTCTGGGTCAACGAGTACGTGCGCGATCAGTTCCTCGAGGGCGAGGCGATCGGCAAGCGCATCGGCTGGGGCACCGGCGGCGACGAGGACGAGGGGCAGGACAGGGACCAGTACGCGGAGATCGTCGGCGTCTTCGCGCAGACGAAAGAGCAGTCGCCCACGGAGGACCCCGGCGGCTTCGCGCTCCTCCCGATGCTCGTCGGGGACTGGGGATACCCGCAGATCCCGTCGGGGCACGTCTTCGCTCGCGGGGCCCCCGGGTTCGACGTGGCGCAGCTCGCCCCGCAGATCCGCGCGATCGTGCAGGAGTTGAACTCCAGCGTGCCGATTACCGAGGTGAGCATGATGGAAGAGGCGGTCGCGGAGTCGATGGCGGACCGGAGTATCACCATGACGCTCCTCTCGATCGCGGCGCTGGTTGCGCTCTTCCTCGGCACGATCGGGCTCTTCGGCGTGATCTCGTACGTGGTCGGTCAGCGCACCCGTGAGATCGGGATCCGCATCGCCCTCGGCGCCGACACGGGCACGGTCAGCCGGCTGGTGGTCCGCCAGGGCGTGGGGGTGATCGTGGGCGGGATCGCGCTCGGCCTGATCGGGGCGGCGGCGCTCACGCGCGTCCTGTCCTCCCTGCTCTACGAGGTGTCGGCGACGGATCCGTTGACCTTCGGGGGCTCTGCGATCCTGTTGACCGCGGTGAGTCTGCTGGCGACCTGGCTCCCGGCGCGGCGCGCCTCGCGGGTCCAACCGACCGAGGCGCTCCGGGCCGAGTAGGCGGGCGCAGTCGGGGCGTCAGGAGATCGGCCGCGTCCGCTTCTTCACGATGAAGAGCCCCTCCTGCATGCTGGTCACGAGGATCGCGCCGCTGCCGAAGTAGGGGTACGTGCTCCAGGCGCCGCCGAAGCCCGGTCCGTCCCCGTACGGTGCGGTATCGAACATCCCGACCTCGACCGGATTCAGCGGATCGGAGGTGTCGAGGATGTGCAGCCCGTACTTGTAGTTGGCCTGGTAGGTGAAGTCGCCCTTCACGTAGAGGTTGTGCGCGCTGGCCGGGAGC
>JAHHMJ010000523.1 GCA_018678395.1 Gemmatimonadota bacterium
GTACGGAGCACGCATCGTCAGCGGCTCGCCGGCATGAGCATGGCCCCGTGGTCGCCCGCATGCCCGGTGGGCATCCGGACTCGGCCCTCCGGCCAGACGTCGTCGACCCAGGCCCGTACCTCGGGCCAATCCAGCGAATCCCCACCGAACGCGTCGACCGCACCGTCACGATCCTCGCTCCGTGCGAACGCGGTCAGCCCCAACCCCATCGGGGAGGCGAGGGTCGGGCTACGCAGAAAGTGGGCGTCCTCGACCCGCACGAGCTCGGTCGGCTCCGAGAAGTCCACTACCCAGAGGGAGTGGACCGCAGCGTGCTCCGCATCACCGGCGAGCCATCCCGCGAGACACTCCACCGAGTCGAACACGTGGACTCGGCCGGTTTCCAGGACGGCCTCGGCCCCATGACCCATCTCGGCCAAGCCCATGTGGCAGTGCTCGCAGGTGTCGACCCCGTAGCTCAACGCCCTCGGCGCCGGCTCACCGCATCCCGCCATGGCGAGGCTGGACGAGAGCAACGCCACGCTCAACGCGCCTGTGGTGAGCCCCGAGGAGCCGTTCTGTCCCGTGGCGCTCTCCGGCCCCGCGACCGGCTGCCCTTCCCGCCGTCCCCGACGCACCTCGCCCACGGCGACCCCGACGCCCGCCAAGGCGGCCGCGATCGCGATCCAGCCCCCGGACCCGGGCCACGAGTGGGCCTTGAAGTTGAGGATCTGTCGGCTCCCGATCAGGGGCGGCTGATAGCTCATCCCCGGGATCTTGATGATGGCCGTCTCCTGATCCAGGTCGTGCCCGTAGTCGTACTCCCACTTCCAGAAGTCGACGAGCCCGACCACCGACACCGTGAGGAACACGGCGACCCAGCCGTACAGCAGCCACCGACGTCCCACGAGCGCCGCCAGGAGCCCGAGCGCGATGAGCCCTCCGAGGATCAGCGGCATCCAGGTCAACTCGGGAATCGAGTCGGGCTCGATCCGCTTCATGCCGATGTAGTGGTTGAGGTTGTTGATGTTGGCGAGATCGTGAGGCTTTTCGCCCACCACGTCGTCGATCTCGATCACCATCCCCAGACCCTCGGGGTACTGCGGAGCTTCGAGTGTGATGCGCCACACCGGGAGCACGTAGACCAGGCCCAGAGCCAGAGCGGCCAGGAGGACCACGACGCGGCTTCCCTTCGTCATCATGAAGAAGTCTCGAGTTGGGGGAGTTGCGGAGGGGGCGGGCCGAGCCGCCCCCTCCCCGTCATGCGCTACTGACCCATCGTCCATTCACCCCCGGTTCCCCAGCGCAGGGGCACGTCCGACCCCTGGGGCGACACCCGCGCGTATCCCTGCATCTCCTGGTGCAGGGCCGAGCAGAAGTCGGTGCAGTAGAAGGGGTAGATACCGGGATCGGTGGGCACCCACTTCAGCGTCCGGGTCTCACCGGGCATGATCAGCAGCTCGGCCGTATTCGCGCCCATGGCCGCGAAGCCGTGGGGCACGTCCCAGTCCTGCTCGAGGTTGGTGACGTGGAAGAAGACCTCGTCGCCGACCTTGATGCCCTCGATGTTGTCGGGCGTGAAGTGGCTTCGGATCGACGTCATGTAGACGTGGATCTCGTTGCCCTCACGGACGACCCGGGCCTCGGCCTCGGAGCGAGCCACCCGGGGATGGGTGTTCTCTTCGAGGGTGTAGAAGCGGACCTGGTCGTCGATCAGAAGTTCGGCCGCGATGCCCTGCGCATAGTGCGGTTCGCCCGCCGTCGGGAAGTCGAGCAGCAGCCGCATCTTGTCGCCCGAGATGTCGATCAGCTGCGCCGCATGCGCGAGCTCCGGTCCGGTCGGCAGGTAGCGGTCCTTCGTGATCTTGTTCAGCGCCACGAGGTATTTGCCCCAGGGCTGCTGCGAGTCCCCACCCGGAATCATGAGGTGGCCCACCGAGTAGTAGACCGGAATCCGGTCCACGACCTGCCAGGTGCCGATCTCCCACTTCACGATCTCGGACGTGATGAAGGCCGTCGTGTACGCGTAGCCGCGGCCGTCGAACTCGGTGTGGAGCGGTCCCAATCCGGCATCCTGGACCTCACCGGCGATCACGCTCTCGTAGCGGATCACGGGGATGCCGTCGACGATCTCCTCGAAGTCCTCGGCCTCGATCGCGGCCGTCATCTTCGTGAAGGAGTGGACCGGGATCACGGTGGCGAGCTTTCCGCCCGCGACGATGTATTCACCCGTCGGATCGACGTCGACGCCGTGCGGCGACTTCGGGGTCGGCAGGAAGTAGACGAGGTCGGAGCAGTCGGTCGGCTCGATGACCCGTACCGTGGTCCGGGTCTCGGACACGGCGATGTGGTTCTCGTTGTAGAAGTTGTGCCGGTAGTCGGCGGGCATGTCCTGCCCGGCGCCGTCGGCGATGCACTGCTCCGCGCGCCGGTAGTTCACGGCCGCGATGAAGTCCTTGTCCCTCCTGGACGCGTTGATCTCGAGAAGGGTGTGCTCCTCCTCGGAGTTGTACGAGGTGAAGAACATCCAGCCGTCCGACGGTCCCTTCCCCGCGTGGGCCAGGTCGTAGTCGTAGCCGGGCATGAGGATCTGGAACGCCACGTCCATCTCACCGGGCGCGTTGGCCCGCACGAACGACAGCGTGCCCTTGAAGTTGCCCTTGTACTCCTCGATCGACATGTCGCGGTTGGGAATCGGAACGCTGAAGCGGGTCGACGCGACGAGATAGTCGGAGTTGGGCGTGATGAAGGGCGAGCCGTGGTTCCCGGCGGAGTTGGGGATCTCGAGGATCTCGGTCGTCTCGAAGGTGTTCAGGTCGATCCGAGCGACCCGCGGCGTATTGTTGCCGTTGATGAAGATCCAGCGCCCGTCCGGGACCCCGTCCGTCATGGACAGCTCCGGATGGTGGGCGTCGTCCCACGGGATGAAGCCGTACGAGGTCTCCAGCATCGCCTTGGTCTCTTCCGAATAGCCGTAGCCGTTCTCGGGATGCTGACTGAAGACCGCGACCGTCTTGAGAAGGCGGCCCGACGGAAGGCCCATGACGGTCAGTTGACCGCTGTAGCCGCCCGACATGAAGGCGTAGAACTCGTCGTACTCACCCGGAGGTACGTAGACGGCCTGGGCGGCGCTGGCCATGTCTCCCGCGCCGACGGCCGGGCCGTCGCTCTGGCAGGCGAAGACCCCGACCGTGACGGCGGTGAGGCCGGCGGCCAGCAGGTAGTAGTTGCGGTTTGACGGGGGTTTCATGGTGCGGTTCCTCCTCTCGATGAAGGAGCGGGTGCGGGTGCCGACACCATCATGCTCCGGAGGCGTCGGCGGACGGGTCGGTCTGGACGGACCGGAGGTATTCGAGGATCGCGCGGGCCTGCGCGCGCTCCGTGATCTGAACGGGCATGGGCGTATAGAACTCGGCCAGGAGTTCCTGGATCGTCGGATGCTCCAGCACCATCTCGTTCGCGTTGAGCATCATGTTCATGACGAACTCGGGCCGCCGGCGGGCGAGAACATCGCCCAGAGCGGGTGCCACGTAGCGCTCTTCGATCTTGTGACACGCGGAGCACTTGGTGGTGAAGAGGGTCTCGCCTTCCGCGACCAACGCGGGATCGATGGCCCCCAGCTCCAGGTCGCGTACCGGGCCGATGCCCTGTTCGAGCTCGACGGCGGTGAGTCCGTCGGCGTCGATGGAGCCGGCGGAGCCGTCGTCGGTGGCGGGCGCGTCGCCACCACAGGCGAAGAGCGCCAGTACTGCCCCGGACCAGAAGGCACGGGAGATCGATGCGTGGGTCATGGTGCGTCCTCTTGCGCGTGTGGGGGCGTCGGGAGGGTCCTGAAGGGCGTCCCGTTCAACAGGTCGGCGAGGGTCGTGGACTCGAGCATCTGGAGAGCCAGGGAGGACCATGCTTCGCGGCGCTCGTGGGCCGAGCAGGGGTTCTCGAGATCGCAGGGGCCGCCCAGCAGACAGATCCGCGACGGCCGCATCTCCTGGAAGGGCGCCACGACGGCCGCCACGGTGACCTCGGACGGCTCCCCCGCGAGCCGGTACCCGCCGCGGGCTCCCCGGGAGGAGCGCAGAACGCCCTCCTGTGCCAATCGGTGCAGGACCTTCGCGAGATAGGTGGGGGGCACGTCGAGATCCGAGGCGATCGAGGTAGCGGACACCGACGCCTCACCCGCGAACCGTGCGAGGTGCAGGGCGGCCTGCAGGGCGTAGGTGCCGGTGCGAGAGAGCATGGAGTCCGAATCCGTTGAATTCCGTTATTAGGATGATAATATCTGCTTTTAGAATTGGACTCGGGAGAATTCCGCACCTGCCTGTCAGGATTTTTCCCTACCAGGTGGCGGCGGCGGGCCCCGGATTCCAGCTCCGCGCTCCCCGCGGGGGGGTGAGCTTCCAGGTGGCGGCGGCGTGCCCCGGATTCCACTCCGCGCTCGCGAGGGGCGTGTGAGCTGCCAGGTGGCGGCGCCGGGCCCCGGATTCCACTCCGCGCTCGCGAGGGGGCCCGCATCCCCGCTCGCATCCGCTATGGGTTGCTCCACGCCGCACGTTGCCGGGTCCCCAGAGAGCGCTGCGTGGACTCCGGCGCCCGCCGCCGATCGACCCGGTCGCTGTTCGAGCCTTTGGACCGGCCGGGCCCTCGAACCAACCCGGCCGCCCCACCTGCCCGCCCCCGCTCGACCGCAGCCGGATCGGCCTAGGGGTGAGCGCGGGCGTTCCCCGAAGCGCGCGTTGGGGACCCGAAAACCCGAGGCCCCGAGCAACCTACAGAGGACACCAGCGAAGGAAGCGGGCCCCCGCGGGGCGCGCGGAGCGGGAACGCCCGCGCTCACCCCCCGTCATCGAGATGCCCCCTGCTCGAAGGGTGAGAGCATTCCCGCCGCCGCCATCCGGAACGGTGGAGCTGCGGGCACCAGGGG
>JAHHMJ010000094.1 GCA_018678395.1 Gemmatimonadota bacterium
GCACGTTCACGTGGCCGATCTTCCGCCCCGGCCGGGGAGCCTTGTCGTAGAGATGCAGGTGCGCGAGCGGCTCACGCAGGACCGCGCCGAGCGGGGGCAGGTCGCCCAGGAGATTGACCATCACCGTGTGGCCGACCGACGCCGTACTCCCGAGCGGCAGACCGGCGACGGCCCGGATGTGGTTCTCGAACTGACAGGTGACCGCACCGTCCTGCGACCAGTGGCCGGAGTTGTGGACCCGCGGCGCCACCTCATTGGCCAGCAGGCGATCCCCGACCTGGAAGAGCTCGAGGGCCAGGACCCCCACGTAGTCGAGGGAGGCCATGATCGCCCCTGCATGGTGCTCGGCGGCCGCCTGCAGAGCCGGCGTCAGACCCGGCGCGGGGGCTTCGGTCCGGACCAGGACTCCGCGCTCGTGCACGTTCTCGACGAGCGGATAGAAGGCGGTGTCACCGTCCGCCGCCCGTACACCGACGATGGACAGCTCCCGGTCGAAGGGCACGAAGGCCTCGAGCACCAGCGCGCGATCCCCGAGGGCCGCCCAGGCCTCGTCGAGGTCCTCGTCCGACCGCAGGACCCTCTGTCCCTTGCCGTCGTAGCCGAGCCGACGCGTCTTGAGCACCGCCGGCAGCCCGGTCGCCCGTACGGCAGCGGTGAGGCCGTCCCGGCTGTCGACCACCCGCCACGGCGTGGCGGGAATCTCCAGCCGGGCGAATCCCTCCTTTTCGTGGAGCCGGTCTCGGGCGAACTCCAACGCGGCCGGGGGCGGGCGTACGGGGAGCGTCTCGGCCAGATACCGCGCCGAAGCGTCCGGCACGTTCTCGAACTCGTAGGTCACGGCGCCCAGCCCCTCTCCGAAGCGGACCAGCGCCGAGGCATCGTCGTAGGCGGCGCGGACGATGTCGCCGAGGTCGTCGACCGGCGCCGGGCGCCCGGGCTCGAGAAAGCGGAACCGCAGCCCGAGCGGCCGACCGGCCAGCGCGAGCATCCGCCCCAATTGCCCTCCCCCGAGAACTCCGACGATCACGGCGCCGGCACCCGGGGATCGGGGTCGGCGAGCACGGCACGCGTGCGGGCCGCCCGGTACTCCCGCACCGCTTCGCGGACCTCGGGGTGTCCGGCACCCAGGATCTGCGCCGCCAGCAGCGCCGCGTTGGCGGCACCGGAGCCTCCGATGGCGAGGCTGCCGACGGGCACCCCGGCGGGCATCTGTACGATCGACAGCAGGGAATCGAGCCCCTGCAGCGCGCGCGACTGGACCGGCACTCCCAGCACCGGCAACACCGTCTTCGACGCGACCATCCCGGGTAGATGGGCCGCCCCGCCGGCGCCCGCGATGATCACCTCGAGGCCGCGCCCTTCGGCCTCTTCGGCGTACGAGAACAGCAGGTCGGGCGTCCGGTGTGCAGACACCACCCGTACCTCGTGCGGTACCGCGAGGGCCTCCAGGACCTCCACCGCCCTCGACATCGTTTCCCAGTCGGACCGGGAGCCCATGATGACTCCGACGAGCGGCGAATCCATGTGCGACGTCCCGCGTTGCTGGAGAGGTTCGAGAAGACCGTGAGGTTGGGCCGGGGCGGCGGAAGGGTCAAGGGAAGCGCGGGGCGCGGGACAGTTGGAACGCACTCCCTCGCGGTGCCGTATCCTTGAGTGCACCCCGTCTTCCTCCAGGAGCCCCGATGGCGCCGTCCCCCCAACCGAACCGCGCGGACGCAGCCTGGCCGGAAGATCACCCCGGGCTCCTGCCGGTGCTGCCCCTTGTCCACGTCGCATGGTCCGACGGGATTCTGACCTCCGGCGAGCGACGGGTGTTTCGTGAACTCATTCTGGAGAGCCCGGCGCTGGACGACGCCGACCGGGCCGCGCTCGAGCCCTGGCTCGATCCCGACACGCCCCCGTCGCCGACCGCGGTGTGGAGCCTGCGGGAGCGGATCCAGGCGTTGGCGGGCCCCGAGGGCGCCGACTCGGTCTCCCTGACGGAGTTGGGGTACCACATCGCCCGTCCCTCCGGCGGTCATCGTCCCTGGCGGGACCCCGATGCACGTCACGCGCTGGCCTCGGCGGAGGCGGCCCTCGGAGTCCTCGGGCGAGAGGCGGTGCTTCGGGTCCTGGCATCCGAGGCTCCGCCGGCTTCGAAGCCGCCTGCCGGGGCGCTCTTCGACGTCGCGGGCATGGCGGCGTATCTCGCTCATCCGGATGCCGAGCTCCGCGCCCGCGTTGTCGCGCTTCTGCAGGACCCCGAGTTCGTGATCGAGACCGAGATCGACCGTCCGACCCATCGCGCCCGGGTTCTGTCGGCGGTCCGCCGCCTCGCCGAAGAGGGTCTGGGCTCCCTGGCCTATCCGGAAGCCTACGGCGGTGGCAGCTCGCCCGCGTCGGCCATCGCCGCCTTCGAAACGCTCGCCTTCGGCGACCTTTCGATCGTCGTGAAGTACGGCGTGCAGTTCGGGCTCTTCGGCGGAAGCATCGCCCAACTGGGGACCGAGCCCCACCATCGCCGCTACCTCCCGGAGATCGGCACGCTCGCGCTTCCGGGATGCTACGCGATGACGGAGATCGGGCATGGATCGAACGTCCGTGACCTCGAGACCCGGGCGACGTGGGATCCGTCGGCGCGCGGCTTCCGCATCGTCACCCCGCACGAGAAGGCCGGGAAGGAGTGGATCGGCAACGCCGCCCTCCACGGACGCATGGCCACCGTCTTCGCGCAGTTGGAGGTCGCTGGAGAAGACCACGGGGTACACGCCTTCGTGGTCCCGATCCGGGACGAGAAGGGGCGCGTGGTGAGGGGCGTACGCATCGAGGACAACGGTCCGAAGGTGGGGCTCAACGGCGTCGACAACGGCCGGATCTGGTTCGACGACGTCGTGGTGCCGCGCGAGGCGCTTCTGGACCGCTTCGCCTCGGTCGACGAAGACGGAGAATACCACAGCCCGATCCCGTCGGCGGGACGCCGGTTCTTCACCATGCTCGGCACTCTGGTCGCTGGGCGCATCAGCATCGCGGCGGCCTCGGTGAGCGTAGCCAAGACCGCCCTGGCCGTGGGCGTGCCCTACTCGGCCCGGCGGCGGCAGTTCGGGCCCGAGGGCGAGGCGGAGGTCCCGGTCCTCACGTACACCACGCAGCAGCGACTCCTGCTCCCTCGCCTCGCGGCCACCTACGCCCACCACTTCGCCGCGCGGGCGCTCGCCGAGCGGTACGAGCGCGTCCTGGCCGGCGAAGGCGACGAGACGGCCAGCCGGGAGTTGGAGGCACAGGCGGCCGGCCTCAAGGCCCTGGCATCCTGGCACGCCATGGACACCCTCCAGGCCGTGCGCGAGTCCATGGGCGGACGTGGATTCCATGCGGACAATCGTCTCGGGCGCCTCCGCGACGACACCGACATCTTCACGACATTCGAGGGCGCCAACGCCGTTCTGCTCCAGCTCGTGGCCAAGAGCCTGCTCGTTCGCTTTCGGGAGGAGATGGGGGACCTTCGCTTCTGGGATGCGGTCCGGTGGGTCGCGGAGCGCGCACAGACCCGGGTGACCGAGCTCAACCCGGTGGTGGTCCGACGTCACGACGAGGAGCACCTGCGCGATCCGGACTTCCATCTCGCCGCCTTCCAGTATCGCGAGGAGCGGCTCCTCGCCTCGGCCGCCCGCCGCCTCAAGGGACGCCTGGACGCCGGCATGGGGTCCTTCGCCGCCATGAACGAGGTACAGGATCACCTCGTCGCGCTCGCACGGGCCCACACGGAGTGTCTTCTGCTCGACGCCATCCTCGAGGGCGTGAAGCGAGCCCCCACGCCCGGCATCTCCGAAACACTTCGCACGCTCGCCTGTCTGTTCGCCCTGGAAAGGCTGGAGGCCGACCGCGCCTGGTTCCTCGAGGCCGGATACTTCGAAGGGCCGAAGAGCGAGGCGATTCGAGCGCAGGTCAACCGGCTCTGCCGCGACGTCGCGGAGCAGGCGGAGTTCCTGGT
>JAHHMJ010000544.1 GCA_018678395.1 Gemmatimonadota bacterium
ATACGGACCCGCCGACCCGTCGGTCCGTGACCACGCGCCCGCGAGACGCAAGCGTCGATCCGGGCCGATCCGTGGAGCTAGCCCCAGGCTGAGGCTCCACACGGCGCCGAGCGCTTCGGGCTTCGAGAGCACGCCGGCTCCCAGCGCGACGAAGGGAGCGAAGACGGCCTCCGGATCGATGCGGAATTCGACTCTCGCTTCCGCGGCGCCGAAGTGGGCTCCGGCGTCTCCGGCGGTGATCGCTGCGCCCAGCGCCACGCGGCCTCCCTCGCCGACGGGACGCCGCATGCCGACCTCGGCCGCGAGACCGGTGCCACCGCGACCCCACGCGGTACCCCCCGCGAGGTGCATCTGACCTCGGGCCGCCTGCGGAGCGCCGATGCCGCAGAGTGCGACCAGCGCCAGGACCGGGCACCACGCCGGGAATCGAGTATAGAAAAAACCGAATCTAGGCATCATCTTAAATGTCTTCACGATGGGTGTGTCCGGCCCCAAGCTCTCCAGGCTGTTCCTTCCAGACTGCACCTGGAGCCCTGGTTTGACCGAAATCCTCCAGCTGAATCTCCTGTCGCCGATCACGCTGGCATTCGCCCTCGGGATCCTCGCTCGCATCGTCCGCAGTGAGTTTTCGTTGCCCAAGGATGTCTACGCCGGCCTCGGTATCTACCTCCTCTTCGCCCTTGGACTCAAGGGAGGAGTCGAGCTCGCGAAGGTGCCTCTCGGGGGCATCATGCTCCCGCTCCTGGTCACATTGCTGCTGGGGTGCATCCGGCCTCTGACCAGCTACGTCGTGCTCCGGCGCCTGGCTCGCTTCGGTCCGGTGGACTCGGCGGGCATCGCCGCCCACTACGGATCGGTGTCGGCGGTGACGTTCATCGCGGCCCTGACGTTCCTCGACGGGGTCGGCGAAGACGTCGAGGGCTACCTCCCGACGCTGCTGGCGTTGTTGGAGAGCCCGGGAATCCACATCGCGCTCGCGATCGGTGCGCTCAAGTCCAGCGATCGATCCCAGCCGATGGGGGAGGTGCTGCACGAGGTCCTCACGGGGCGCACCATGGTCCTTCTCGTCGGAGGACTGGTGGTCGGCTACGTGATGGCCCCGGGGACCTGGGAGCAGGTAGAGCTCTTCTACGACGGCGCGATCTTCAAAGGTGCGCTCTGCCTGTTCCTGCTCGAGATGGGCGTCGTGGCGGGCGAGCGGCTCAGCGACCTGAAGCGCACGGGCCTGAAGCTGCTCGTGTTCGGGGTCGGGATGGCGGTCGTGCATGGGGTCCTCGGCGTCGCGGCCGGCCTTGCCGCCGGGTTGAGCATCGGTGGTGCCACGGTCCTCGGGGCGATGTCGGCCAGCGCATCCTACATCGCGGCGCCGCCCGCGGTCCGCATGACCCTGCCCGAAGCGAACCCGACCCTGTCGCTCACGGCGTCGCTCGCGATCACGTTTCCCTTCAACATCGTGCTGGGGATTCCGCTCTATTACCAGATCGCGCTCTGGCTGAGCTGACTCGCCGTCACGCTTTATCGACAGGATTCAGCATGGATACCCACGATCTCATCCTCGTCACCATCATCGCGGAGCCCGTCCTCGAGGACCGCCTCACCCGCGAGATCATGGACCGCGGGGCGACCGGCTACACGATCACCGAGGTGCGCGGCCGGGGCACCCGGGGCATCCGGACCGGCGACATTCCCGGTCAGAGCATCCGCATCGAGACGCTCGTGACGGTGGATGTGGCGGATGCCCTTCTCGACCGGGCGGCCGAGGCGTGGTTCCCGCACTACGCCGTGGTGGCGTGGGCGAGTCCCGTGCGGGTGATCCGAGGCGACAAGTTCTGAGATTCCGCGCCTACTCGTCCAGCCAGGCGTAGGGACGTTCGTAGAACTGGCCGAAGCCGCGGACCTCGCCTTCGTTCGTGTGCTCGCGCCACTGGATCACCCACCCGCGCACCTCGTCCTGCAGGACCTCGTACTCGAACCCCGGCAGGTCCTGGCGCTCGGCGAGGAACCGGGCCAGGGAAAAGGGCAGCGCGTCGATGCCTTCCACCGCGATGGCATCGCCCTCGTCGGTCAGCGCGGCGTGGGCTTCCGAGCCGGCCACCTTGAGGCCGCGGAGCGCCTCTTCGACCGCCGCGCGGACCTCGACGAGTCGCGAGTGAGGTGACGTTCCGGTCCGACGGGAGATCGTCTTGAGCAGTGTGGCGAGCTCCGGGCCGGCGAGTTCGTCACGGATGCTCCGAAGCCGGGTGTTGAGCCGCTCCTGGAGCCGGAGCAGCTGCGCGTACTTGCGTCGCGCTTCGGTCGTCTCGTGGGACGACAGCGGCGGCGGGGGGGTCGGGAGCATCAGGATGAACCCTCGTCGAAGGTCTCACGACCGAGTTCGTCGAGCAGTTCGCGCTCACGATCCAGGGCCTCGCGGACGACCCGCTCCGAGGGACCCTCCTGCCCGGGGCGAACGGCTCCGGGGCGTCGCGGGCGTGGCGGCCCCTCGCGGTTGGTCACCCGCACCTCCCATGCGAACACCATCCGTCGGAGGTCGCCGAGCAACCGAAGTACCGAGGCGGAGCGATCGAGCAAGGCGCCCTTGCGGTCCAGCAAGAGGATCAGCCGCGCGAAGGACACCAGCTCCTCGCGCAGTTGATCGTCCGAGATGTCATCTGGGGTGGGCATGCCCGAACTCCGGAGCGGGAACTGCGGCCTCACGGTTGACCGCTTCCGTCGAGGCGCGAATGAAGTGCGGCGAAGTCCGTCGGTATACCCGAGCCGGCGGCTTCGGCTCCGATCACGTCGTCCGCGGGGCGGACGTGTACGGAGCGCGCGCCCCGCAACAGCCCTACCGAAGCCACGGCGAGCGCTCCGGCCAGACCGGCCAGCAGCATCAAGCCCAGGAGGCGGCGAGCCCGAAGCGGGCGCAGCGTCGCGGTCAACATGTCGCATCCCACGATCCAGAGCGGTAGCTCAGGCACTCGACGGCTCCGCTCTCGGCCTCGATCGCCAGAGCGCGCCCCTCCGCGGGGCGGATGCTGTCCGACCGGCGTCGCGCCGTCAGGTGGACGACAGCCGACTCGCTGGCGGACCCGTCGGGATCGAAGACGACGGTGGGCCGACCCTGGCGCAGCATCGTGAGGTCGGTCGGATCGGATCGGGGCCGCACGGGCGGCGTCGGTCCGGCCCCGAACGCCACCTTCGGGTGCAGCGGGAGGAGCAGCGTCTCTTCGCCCGGGTCCATCCGACCGTCGGCGTCGAGGTCGTGGTGCACCCGCACGCGCTGAGGCACGATCTCGAAGGAGACGGCCACCGGGTACTCCCGGTGCATCGCGATGCCACGAGCCGACTCGACCACCAGAGCGAGCGATCGCGCTTCGCGGTCGAGCCGGTGGCCGCCGCCGTCGAGGCGGGGCAGGGCGAGACCGAAGACGGCCACGAGTAGAGCCGAGCCGCCGAGGATTTCGAACATGGTCGCCCCACGCACCGCAGGTGCGGCCACCTCCGGAGGAGGCTGCTGGAGGTCTCGGTGAGCCATGCGGAGTCCGGTTCGGCGCGGCGTTGCGAAGGCGTGTGGGTGTACAAACAC
Source organism: Gemmatimonadota bacterium (assembly GCA_018678395.1). Classification (GTDB taxonomy): domain Bacteria; phylum Gemmatimonadota; class Gemmatimonadetes; order Longimicrobiales; family Gaopeijiaceae; genus Gaopeijia. The sequence continues at coordinate 3,569 of JAHHMJ010000544.1, forward strand.
GCGTAGCAACGTTCGTGCCGGGCCGGCCCGGCTTTGGGTCGGCAGACCTAACGGCCTGCAGCCCAACCGATTGGATCAATCGCGGCGGTGCGGGATTCCGACGGCGCGTCGTGTGCGAACCGGTCGAGCGCCGCCCGGTCCGGCAGTCTTTTCCCGCCGCACGGTCGTCGGGCGGTGGGCCCGCTCGACCTCGTCCGCACTGTGGCGAGATCCGGCGCGGGCCGTGACGTCAGAAGCGAATGTGTGCGTCGAGCGCGAGAGCGCCATCCGCGCGGGCGAGCAGGGGGTTGATGTCCAGCTCCCGTATGACCGGATGATCGCCGACCAGCTGCGACACCCGCTGGATCACCGACACCAACGCACCGTGGTCGGCGGCGGGTTCGCCTCTGAGGGATTCGAGGAGGGCTCGCCCCCGGATGCCCGCGACCATCTCCCGCGCGTCCTGGGCCGACACCGGCTGCAGGCGGAAGGTGACGTCGGAGAGGGCCTCCACGTAGACGCCCCCCAGGCCGAACATTACCACCGGCCCGAAGGTCGGGTCCGGACTCACACCGACGATCGTCTCCCGTCCGCCCTGCTCGAACCGCTCCACGAGCAGTCCGGTCAATCGCGCATCGGGGACGTTCGCGACGGCCTCGACGATGGCCGTCGCGGCCTGGCGAACGTCGTGCGCCGTGCGGAGATCCACCGCTACGCCGCCGACGTCCGTCTTGTGGACGATCTCGGGTGAGATCGCCTTGACCACGACGGGGAACCCGATCGCTTCGGCCGCCGCAACGGCCTCGTCCACGCCGGGCACGACCCGGTGCTCGACGACCGGGATCCCGTATGCCGCCAGCGCACCGAGCGCCTCGTGCTCCAGGAGCCCCTCCCGCCCTTCCTCCCGTGCTCGGGCGAGGAGCGCCCGCACCCGGCCCTCGTCCGCCTCGAAGCGGTCCGGCTCGACCATCGGTCGTTCGAGCCAGCGCCGGTACCGGTGCATGGCGGCCAGCGCGCGGGCGGCGGACTCGGGGAAGATGTACGCGGGGACTCCCGCCGCCTGCAGGCGCGCCTTGCCCTCGGGCAGGCCGTCCTTGCCCATCAGCACGGCCAGGAGCGGCTTGTCGTCGTGCCCCCCCCGGCGTGCGGCCACGATGTGGGCGGCCACGTCGATCTGTCGAATCCCCAGTGGCGGCACGAATGCCGCGATCGCGGCGTCGACTCCGGGATCGTCGAGCACCGTGTCCAGCACGTCCTGATACTGCTCACCGGTAGCGGAGGCGATCATGTCGACCGGGTTGCGGACCGAGGCCTCGGGCGGAAGCAGGGTCTGCAGGCGTCGGCGCGTGTCGTCGGTGAGCGAGGCGACCTCGAGGCCCGCGGATTCGCAGGCATCGGCGATGATGATTCCCGGCCCCCCGGCGTTCGTCACGATCGCGACCCGGTTTCCCCGGGGCACGGGCTGGCCCTCGAACGCCATCGCCACGTCGAAGAGCTCCTCGACCGAGTCGACACGGAGAACGCCGCACTGCTCCAGCAGCGCGTCGGTCGCGTCGTCGGCGCCCGCGAGGGCCCCGGTGTGCGAGCTGGCCGCGCGGGCTCCGGCCCGGGTGCGTCCCGATTTCACCACGACCACGGGTTTGGAGCGCGTGACCCGGCGGGCGATGCGCGTGAAGTGCTGCGGGTCTCCGAAGCTCTCGAGGTACATG
>JAHHMJ010000139.1 GCA_018678395.1 Gemmatimonadota bacterium
GAGAGCGCGGCACCCAGCGCCGCGAGCGCGTTCTCGATGTTGAACCCTCCGGGCAACGGAAGCCGGACCGGCCGCTCGTTCCCGCCCCACGAGACCGTGAAGGCACTGCCACCGGCGTCGACGCGGACCGCCGAAGCGACGAGATCCGCCTCGACGGCGACGTCGACGTCGACGTCGGCGACGGCGTAGCGGATCAACCGCGGGTGCCGGATGCCGGCCCAGGCGGGGTCGGCCGCATTCACTACCACGGCGCCCCCCGGCCCCACCTGGTCCATCAGGCGGAGCTTCGCGTTCCGGTACGCTTCGAGGGTACCGTGGTAGTCCAGGTGGTCCTGCGAGAGGTTGGTGTAGACGGCGACATCGAAGGCGAGTGCGGCGAGCCGGCCCTGGTCCAGGGCGTGCGACGAGGCCTCGAGGGTCACCCACTCCACGCCGGCCGCCCGCAGCCGCGCGAGGGTGTGCGCCAACTCGACGGGCCCGGGGGTGGTCAACGCCGCACCGGCCGCGCGCTTCCCGTCGGCTCCGATGACGCCGAGGGTGCCGAGCGCGGCGGACGGACCCTTCACCGCGAGCAGGTGGCGAAGCATCCACGCGGTCGTGGTCTTGCCGTTCGTCCCGGTCACCGCCGCGCAATGCAGGGTGGCGCCTGGAGAGCCGAGTACCCGCTCGGCGACCAGGGCCGCAGCCCGGCGACCGTCGACGACGACGAGTTGCGGCACGTGGATCCCCGGGACCGGCCGCTCGACCACCACGGCCACGGCTCCGGCCTCGACCGCGGACGGCACGAAGTCGTGCGCATCGGTCGTCGACCCCACCCACGCCAGGAAGACGTCGCCCGAGGTCACCCGGCGCGAGTCCTGCGCAACTCCCAGAACCGCCGCGTCCTCCCGGCCGACGACCTCCCGGAGAAGACCGTCCGCCCGGAGGACCGAGGCGAGATCGCGGACGGTCAGGGGTTCACTCACGTGCCCCCCCGCGCCCGTATCCGGATGGTATCGCCGGGTGGACGCAGCACCCCCGCGCGGGGATGAGTGCCGAGCACCTCGCCCGCGGATGCCGAGGTCACGCGGAACCCGGCCCGGTGCAGGCGCCGCACGGCGGCACGCGGGGTGAGGCCGGCGACGTCGGGCACCGGAATGGCCTCATCGCGGACCTCGGTCACGCGGGAGGAAGGTGGGGTCTCACCCGGCAGCGCCACGAAGCGGGCGTCGAGGATCCGGCCGGCTCCGGCCCCGGCCCCGGCGGGCGAAACGGCGTCGATCCCCGCCCGCAGCAGCTTCGACCGGGAGAGCGGGGACTGCCGGGAGGCCAGCGCCGCCTCCATCGTGGCGCGCGTGAGCGGCGCGGCCACCGCGCCCCCGAAGTACTCACCCTGCGGCGCGTCCAGCTTCGCGTAGACCACGATCTGCGGGTCGTCGGCCGGGAAGTACCCGACGAACGAGGCGAAGTAGTCGCGCGAGTACCCGCCGTCCTCGGCGATGCGCGCCGTACCGCTCTTGCCCGCGACCCGATAGGTCTGCATCCGAGCACGGGTCCCGGTCCCCTGCTCGACCACGTCGACCAGGACCTCACCGAGCGCACGGGTCAGTTCGGTGCTCACCACGCGGCGTACCGAACGCGGCCGGATCCGCTCGACCTCTCCCGCGGGGTCGCGCAGCTCGCGGACGATGCGCGGCTCCATGAGATGGCCGCCGTTGGCGAGCGCCCCGTAGGCCATCGCCATCTGGAGGGGGGTCACCGAGATCTCGTAGCCGATGGCCAGCGCGACCGGGCTGGCCTTCTCCCAATGCGACGGCGCCTCCAGGAGTCCCGACTCCTCACCCGGAAGCGGCACCGCGGTGCGGGTGCCGAAGCCGAAGTCGCGCAGGATCTCGTAGTGCTGCCGCGGCGCGAGCCGGAGGGCAGCGGTGGCGAGCCCGATGTTCGACGATTCCCGCAGCGCCTCCGCGAAGCTGATCACCCCGCTGCCGTGGGTATCTTTCAGACCCCGTCCCCGGATCGTCGCCCAGCCCTGGCCGGTGTCCACGGAGTCCTCGAGTGAGGCGACGCCGTGATGCAGGACCGCGGCCATCGTGAACGGCTTGATGGTCGAGCCCGGCTCGTACGGCGTGTTGATGGCGGACAGCGCGTTGGTGTTGCCGCCCTGTATGCTCGCGAGGGCGAGGATCTCGCCGGTGTGGGGATCGGTGACCAGAATGTCGCCGCCGCGGGCGCCATGCTCCGCGATGGCCTCGGCCAGGACGTCCTCGGCGATCTCCTGCAGGTCGACGTCGATGGTCAGCATCACGCTGCCGCCCGCCTCCGGCTCGCGGACCGCGACCGTCTGCCCCGGGATCGCCCGCCCGAACTTGTCCTTCGCCGACTGCTCCAGACCGGGCTTGCCGGCGAGGTGCTCCGAGAACGCCTGCTCGATCCCGCCGCGCCAGCGTCCGTCCACCTGACGGCCGAGCACGCCGAGAGCGAGGTCACCATACGGGGAATGGCGGCGCAAGTCCCGCCGCACGTGGACCCCGTGGAAGCGCCGCACCAACTCCCGCTCCGTCGTTCCGAAACGGGTGCCGAGGACGACCCACTTCCGCCGGCCGGTCTCGATGTCCCGCAGCGCCCGAGCGGATGCACCCAGGTCGTCGCGAAGGACGTTCAGGAGCGAGTCCTTCTGCTGGTCGCGGACCTGCTCCGAGTCCACGCTGATCTCGAAGCGCTCCCGACTCAGGACCAGCGGCACACCGTTGCGATCGAGGATCGCACCGCGGGTGGCGGGGATGTCGTGCGAGGAGAGGTGCTGCCCCTCGGCGATCTCCCGCCATTCCTCGGCCTGCAGCACCTGCAGCTGGCCCGCGCGGGCGACGATGGCCACCGCGGCGAGCAACCACCCACAGAGCAGCAGGCGACGACGCCACGGAGAGAGCACCGCGGTGTCGCGGCGCCGGCGGGCCCTCGCGCGCCGGCTCATCGGTCGCTCCCCGGGTAGTACCGCAGTTCTTCGCCGACCGGGCGGTGCATGCCGAGCTCGACTTCGGCGCGGGGCTCGATGACGCCCCGGCTCTCGAGTCGACGGATCTCTCCGGTGTTCTCGTCCTCCAGCGCCCGCTCGACCTCGATGCGGGTCCGCAGCGCTTCGACCTCGGCCAGGACGCGCATCCCCTGCCCCTGCCGCGCCGCCACGAAGCTCAGCGCCACGAGTACCGCCGCGATGGCCAGGGCGATCCGGGAGATCGTGGATCCACTCATGCCGCCTTCCTCCACGCGCGCAGCAGGGCGCTGCGGGCACGAGGGTTGTTCGCGACCTCACCGGCCGAAGGTCGCTCGGGCTTGCGAGTCAGCGACCGACCGAGGGCCCGGCCGCGGCACCCGCAGACCGGGAGCTCCGGCGGACAGACGCACGCGCGGCTCCACTCGCGGAAGGAGTGCTTCACGAGCCGGTCCTCGAGGCTGTGGTACGAGATCACCACCAGCACGCCGCCGTCCCGCAGCGCATTGCGCAGCGCAGGCAGCGCCCGCTCGAGTGCCTCGAGCTCTCCATTCACCGCGATGCGGAGCGCCTGGAAGATCCGCGCCTTGTCCTGTGCCGCCACACCGGGCCCCAACACCCGCACGATCGCGGCCACCAGGTCGTCCGAGACGCGGAGGGGCGCGGTGGCCCGCCGCCGTACGACCTCGCGCGCGAGCGCCCGAGCCCGGCGCTCCTCGCCGTACTCCCGAAAGACGCGTGCGAGCTCGTCGACCGGCGCGTCGTTCAGGAGGTCGGCGGCGCTCGCTCCCTCCGGCGTCATGCGCATGTCCAGGGGCGCCTGCGCGCGGAAGGTGAAGCCGCGATGGTCCCGATCGATCTGGTGCGAGCTGACTCCCAGATCGAGCAGGGCGCCGGCGATGCCGTCGCTCCGAACCTCCCGGTCGTCGCCCACCTCGTCGAACCGCGCCTGCAGGAAGCGCACGCGCGGGGCATAGCCTGCGAGCGCGGCCCGGGCGGCCTCGAGCGCCTCCGGATCGCGATCGACCGCGAGCAGGCGGCAGTCGGGACAGCGCTCCAACAGAAGCCGGGCGTGTCCACCGCCCCCCACCGTGCCGTCCACGTAGAGGCCTTCGCCCGTGGGGGCGAGAAGCTCGATCGCGCGCGGCCCCAGCACGGGCTCGTGTCGGAAGTCGACGCGACCCGTCATCCGAAGATCCGATGGGCGACCTGGGCGAGGTCGGCTCCCGCCGCCTTCCGCACCGTCGTGTCGTAGGTCGCCGGATCCCAGATCTCGATTCGGTCGATGTTGCCGTTCAGAAGGACGGTCCCGCCGAGATTCGCGCTCTCCTGCAGCCACGACGGCACGAGGATTCGACCCTGCTTGTCCGGCCCCACCTCGACGGCCGTAGAGAGGATCTCGCGTACGTGGTGCCAGGCTCCGCGCTCGGACTTCCGGAAGTCCACGAGCCGCGCCTGCACCTCACCCCAGACCTCCGGCGTGAAGAGCGTCAGATACGGCGGCTCCCACTGGAGGAGCACGAAGCGGTCACCCTTCACCGCCCGGCGAAACGCCGACGGCAGGGAGACCCGCCCCTTCTCGTCCATCTGGTGCTCGTAGCGGCCCAGAAACCCGTTCACGAGGGCATGGAGTGGGATGAGGTGGTATGAAGTGGGAACCCGAGGCAAGATAGGCGGCACCTCGGGGGGGCGCAAGGATCGGTTTTCGGACATTCCGAAGGCACGGCCCGACCTGGGGTGCACCCTCGTTCGTCGCTCATCTCGGCGACAAACAGTCCCTGTAGCGGTTCACGATCGGACGTCCAAATCCGAACGAAAACCGAAGACCGAAGACGGCGCTCCGCCTCCCCACTTCATCCCCCCAAACGACGAACGGCGCCGCGGGACGAATCCCGCGGCGCCGCGCGCCGGCCTGTTGTCGGGAGATCGCTTCGTCAGCGACCCCGACGGATGATGGCGTTCTGGATGTCCAGATACTGCTGCGCGGCCTGAATGATCTGGTCGGGATTGATGCCGACCGAAGGCGCGTAGGAAGCGCCGGCCTGCAGCAGCGGCAGGGACTGATCGAACATCGGCCGCGAGGACTGAGCGCTCTGCAGCGTGTTCGGCTCCTGGGTGGCGACGCCCTTGAGGTAGAGCCCGTATCCGTGCCAGAAGTCCATCTGGGCCCGCTTCTCGGCGCTGAGATCGAGGCTCTTCGCGGACACGACCCCGGCGATGCCGTAGTCGAGATTCCGGTTCGGGTTCCGGGTGTCCAGACCCTTCTGGTATGCATCTCCGAAGAGGAGGTCGGCCATCCGGTTCGGATCCGCGCCACGCTCGACGGCCCGCTGCATGATGGGCAACGCATCGTCGCGACGGTTCGAACGGATCAACAGCGACGCCTGCCGCGCGAAGAGGTCCGGATACTCGGGGTCGATCTCCTCGATGCGCTGGAGGGCCGCCACGGCGTCGTCGATGCGCTCCATGCGCTGGAGCGCGGTCGAGTACGTCGAGAGCAGCGAGGGCTCCTCGGGATACGCCATGAGAGCGCGCTCGGCGAAGCTCACCGCGTTGTCCGCCTCACCGATCTGAGCGTACGCCGACACGATGTTGCGGACCTGACCGACTTCCATCGAGTCGCCGCGGGCTTCGAAGACGCCCTCGAGCGACGTGATCGCCCTGCGGTAGAGGCTCACCACCTCGGGCGGGAGCTCCTCGTCGGGCTGCGCGTCCTCGGGCGTCGCCTGGCGGGCCGCCTCCATCGCGTAGCTGCCCAGGTCGCCGAGCAGGTCGGCCGACTGCTCCTGACCCTCGAGACCCTCCTCGATCAGGAGCATGGCGCCCTCGGCGTCACCGGCCTGGAACATCTCGTAGGCGATGTTGCGGCGCACCGCCTCGGCGTTGGGGTTCACCTCGAGGTAGCGGCCGTAATACTCCCGACCTTCCTGGGCGCGTCCGAGCGTGGTGGCGAGATAGCCACCGAGGTTGAGCGCGTCCTCGTAGTAGGCATCCCCCGCGAGAATCGTCTCGACCTCTCCGAGCGACTCCTCGAGCCGCTCCAGGCGATAGAGCGCCTGCGCACGCTGATACCGGACACCGTTGTCGTCGTCGTTCAGTTCGAGGGCCTGGTCGCAGTTGCGGAGCGCCGCGGTCCAGTCCTCCTGCTGCGCGTAGTCGAAGCAGAAGAGGCGCATCCGGAGCTGCTGCACCAGGAGGTCGAAGGCCTCGGCGATGTGCCGGGCGGCCTCCTCCTTCTGGTCCTTGTGAACCGTGATGTCCTCGACCGGGAAGCGCGCGGACGATTCGGCATCGACGAACTGGATCTCGTGCAGGCGCCGATCATCACCCTCGACCTGGTACTGCGCACACACCGCCACGCCGGCCTGGATCTGCGGCGCGAGCTGAATCGTGCTGATGCAGTTCAGGTCTTCCATCTTGAGATCGAAGCGACGCAGCTGGTCGCGAATGTCGCCCCGATCGATGGGCTGATGCGTCGCCAGCTCGTTGATGATGTCGCGCAAATCCTCGGCAACGTCCTCTCCCCAGCCGCGATCCTCGCCGTCGACGGAAAAGAGATCCGGGACCAGAACCCGAACGCGACCCATCTCCTGCTGGGCCGAAACGGCCTCCACGGTCAGGACCGGGGCGACGATCAGGGCGGCGAGCGCCAAACCTCCGAGCTTCAGCCGTCCAATCATTGCGGTGTCTCCCTGGGCGCGAGGCCCGTGTGTGTGCGTAGGCCCTGACGGGCGTGGTCGAGCATCTACGACTGAGGGTACCTGAACTCCCAGCCGAATTGTTCCGGAGTTCCGCCGTGAGAGGCGAAAGCCGGCCAATCTATTGGACATCCGGTCGATCGGTCAACCGACCGCCGATCTGACCCTCTTCTTCATACCGTCGAAAGGCGAACGCCTTACCGCTTCGGTCACCGGACGCACTCACTTCGGCTTGCCCCCGGGCCCGAAGGGACCGTCCCGCGAATCGATGGCATCCCGCACCCGCGGCGGCATCGGCTTCGAAGCACCCGCCTCGTAGTCGTACATGACCTGCGTCGTCTCGGCCGACACCAGCAGCTCACCATCTTCGGACCGCACCTCGTACTCCATGACGAAGTGCCGCTTCCCGAGCCGTGACACCCGCGCTCCCACCGCCAACCGGTTCGGCCAGAGCACGCGGGCGTGATACCGAATGCGGGCCTCTGCGAGGATGTAGTCCACGCCGTCCAATCCGCTCCGGCCCGACACCTCACACCAGTAGGCGGCCCGCGCCTCCTCGATGTAGACGAGAGCGTGCGAGTGGTGCGCATGCCCCCCGATATCGATGTCCTTGAAGCGGACGTCGACCGGGTGCTGAAATCGAAAGAGGGTGTCGCTCACCGCACGGCTCCTCGGACGGGACCGTCACGGCCACCCCGCCGAGTGACGGAGGTTCCAGGATCTTGGACGCCCGCTCCGTTTCGTTACCTTCGGGGCCCGCCCCACCCACCCCGACTCGCCTGCCGTGAATCCATCCCCGCCGGACGTCGCCGTCGTCGGAGCGGGCGTCGTCGGCCTCATGGTCGCCGACACCCTCGCCCGCGAGGGTGCCCGTGTCACGTTGGTCGATCGCGGACGGCCCGGGCGGGGCGCCACCTGGGCCGCGGGGGGCATGCTGGCTCCACTCGGCGAGGCACCCGGTCCCGGCCCCTTCCTCGCCTTCGCCCTGGAGTCCCTCGGCCTCTGGGAAGGCTGGGCGGAGCAGCTCCGGCAACGGACGGGCAGCGACGTCGGCTACGTCCGGTGCGGCAAGCTGCGCGTCGCCCGCGACGATGACGCGCACGACCTGCGCGCCCGCGCTCGGTGGCAGCGAGAAGAAGGCCACGACGTCGCCTGGCTCGAGGGTGCCGGAGTCCGGACCGTCGAAGCCGCTCTGGCGCCGGAGTGGGGCGCGGGACTCCACCTGCCGGACCACGCGCGTGTCGATCCGCGTCGGCTCGCTCCGGCACTCGAGGCGGCCGTGCGGGCTTCCGGCGTGGACGTGCGAACCGGCGTCGAGGTCCGGAGTCTGGTCCGGAGCGAGGATGCCGTCACCGGGGTCGAGCTGGCCGACGGGAAATCGATCGAGGCCGATACCGTCGTTCTCGCCGCGGGTGCGTGGTCCGGGGGCATTTCGGGACTCCCTCGGCGCCTCCCCCTCCGCCCGATCAAGGGGCAGATGCTGTCGCTCGCCCTCGATCGCCCCATCCTCGGCGGCCTGGTCGCCGGGCCGGGCGCCTATCTCATCCCGCGCGAGGACCCCGACGGACCCCTGATGGTCGTCGGCGCGACGATGGAGGACGCCGGCTTCGACACGGCCACGGACGGATCGTCGATCGACGGGTTGAGGAGTGCCGCCGAGGCGCTGGTCCCGGCGCTGGCCGGCCGGCCGGAGCGCGAGCGGTGGGCCGGCCTGCGCCCCGCCCTCCCCGATGGACTGCCGCTCATCGGCCCCGATCCCGAACTCGACGGGCTGGTTTATGCTACGGGCCACCACCGCAACGGCATCCTGCTCGCCCCCGTGACCGCCCGGGTGGTCGCGGGAGCCTTGAGCGGCGGCCCCCCGGACTCGCGGTGGGCGGCCTTCGGTCCCGCGCGATTCCCCTGAGGCCGGTCGAGGTCACCGGGGGAGGCCCGCCCGACATCGGCCCGGGGACGCCCCCTCGGCAGGAGGGCGCACCGGGCCGGTCGGCCGTCAGTTGCGCACGATCCGGATCCGGCCGGAACCCGTGTCGAGGGTGATCTGCCCCCGCCCGTCGCCGATCATGCCCCGGATGTAATCGCGGCGCTGCGTGCGTACCTGCATCGGGAAGTCGACGTCGATGCCCCCGCTGCCGCTGTCCGCTTCGATCTCGGCGTCGACGCCGTCGGGAAGCCGCAGGGTGATCCCGCCGGAGCCGGTGTCGATCTCGATACGGTCCACGGCGGTCAGCACCTCGACGTCGACCGAGCCGGAGCCCGTATCGACGAGAATGTCGCCCGAGGCGACGCGGGCCATCTCGACCGAGCCGGAGCCCGTGTCGATCTCGACCACGTCGGCCTCGACGTCGACGGCGTCGACCGAGCCGGAGCCCGTGTCGACCGAGAGCACGGCCCCGCGAACCGACTCGATCTCGACCGAGCCGGAACCCGTGTCGACGCTCACCTCTCCGGCCACTCGGGACACCACCACACCACCCGAGCCGGTGTCCACCGACACGTCGCCGGCTACGTCGTCCACCGTGGCCCGACC
>JAHHMJ010000445.1 GCA_018678395.1 Gemmatimonadota bacterium
CGCACCCCTTCCACCCGACCGTCGGCGTCGTGGATCGCCGACTCGTGGGACTCCACGGTGCGCTCGGCACCGTCGGGCCGCACGACGGTCAGCCGTCGCTGCCAGTATCCGGCTCCGTCGAGTACGGGGGACGGATCGGCCGGGTTGGCCCCGTTTCGCACCAGCGGCGTGACGCGCGCGCCGGTGAGGGCGCGCACGGGCCGCGCGAGAATCTCGGAGATGGCCCCATTGGCGCGGAGGATGCGCCCGTCCAGGTCGGTCTCGTGGTAGCCGACGGGGGCGTCCTCGAAGAGGGCGCGAAAACGGTTCTCCTGCTCACGCAGCGCGCGCTGCGTCTCCCGCGACGTCGCCAGACGGGCGTGCAGCGCCCGATAGGAGAGGTAGAAGCCGACCGCCAGGATCGGGTAGCCGATGACCTTGCTCGCCCCCTCCACCATGTCGTAGACGGAAGAGTTGCCCCGGAGCTCGTCCAGACAGTCGGCGAGCATCCCCACGGTCGCGAACCCCCAGCCCACCGTCAGGACGGTCACCCTCAGACGACGGATGTACCCGTAGGCAATGACGGCCGCGATGAAACCGAGCCCCTCCTGCGTCAGCTCCATGGCGCTGGTCGCGACCTCGGTCGAGGCCAGGAACGGGACCGAGGCGAGCAGGACGGCGACGCAGATCGGCAGCGCGACGTCGAGCAGTCCCAGCGGAGGTGGGCTCACGTCGGATTCGAACGACGTCATCGAGGTTCTGCCCAGGAGGAATGAGGATCTTCCTCCTGGTGGCATCGACCGCCGGAGCGGCCGACTGAAGCGCCCTCTACGCCCCTCCGGCCAGCGCCCGTCCGAACGCCGCGCTCCCCCCGACCACCGGCAGCTCCAGTGCCGTACCCGCCAGGTCGATCTCCATGGTCGTTCCCGGGGCCGCCCAGAGCGTGAACTCGCGGTCGCTGCCGAAGATCATGAGGCCGATGCGCTGGCCGGCGGGGATGATCTGATCATCCGGCTGGAGTGGAAACTCGAGATCGACGAATCGGCCCGCCTGCAGCGGCGTTCCGGACCGCAGCGACCCGGTGTTCTGGGGATCCGCCCAGCCGCGATTGATCAGATTCGCGTTGGTGTCGCCCTCGGCATCCCAGGGCAGGGACACGAGCCACACCGACAGGTTGGGGGCGGGGTCGTCCGAGGCCAGCCGGATCCGCAGGCGCGGCGTCCCGCTGAGATGGATCGCCTCCGCGAGCGGGGCCGTGGCGTAGAGCAGGCGGGCGGGCGAGCGCTCGGCCGCCGCGAGATCGGCCCCGGAGAACGAGACGTCGTCGACGAAGCGTTCGATACCCTCGGCGGCGTCGGCCGGACCCAGCGACCCCAGGCCGTCGCCGCCACCCGCTGCGCGCAGCGTCACCGCCTCGGCCTGCGGGTGAGGGTAGTCGGGGTACGCCGTGGGATCGCTGCGGTCGTCCCCTTCACGCACGATCCACGAGAGGGGACCGTCGTCCACGCCGTTCTCGACTCCGTAGAGGAACCGGGTGAACCACTGGTTGCGCATCTCGAGCGGCGGGCCGCCCCCGTGGCCACCCTGATGGAGAAACAGCCGCGTCGGCACGCCCCGGTCCTTCAGATGCTGGAAGATGTGCACCGAGTGCTCGGGCATCACGTTCCAGTCGTTGAGCCCGTGCGCCCACAGGGTCGCCGCCTCGATCCCGTCGAGCTCGTTCCAGAGGTCCCGAGCCGCCCAGAAGTCGTTGTAGTCGCCGGTGAGCCGGTCCTGGCCCGCGGCCATCTCGCCATCGCGCACGGTCGCGTCGCAGTAATCCCGCCGGGCCGGATCGCCGCTGTTCACGAAGTCGTAGAGCACATCGACGTCCTCGCCGAGATAGCCTCCGGGGCTGCGCACCAGCCCCTCGGACCGGTAGTACCGGTAGTACGACGTGTTCGGAGCGATCGGGATGATCGCCTCGAGGCCGTCGACACCGGTGGTCGCCGCCGCCACGGGAATCGTCCCGTTGAACGACGTGCCCGTCATGCCGACCCGTCCCGTGCTCCAGTCGGCCGAGACCGTCTCGGCACCATCCGGCGTCGTGAAGCCCCGAGCCCGCCCGTTGAGCCAGTCGATGACCGCCTTCGGTGCGAGCGACTCCGGAGCACCCCCGATGGTCACGCAGCCCTGCGACATCCCCGTCCCGGGCGCCTCGGAGTGCACGACCGCGAAGCC
>JAHHMJ010000686.1 GCA_018678395.1 Gemmatimonadota bacterium
AAGCTCCACTCGTGCGCGAGGATGTCGACGTCCCGCGACCGCCGCAGGGGCTCACCGTTTCGAGCCCACTCCAGTCGCACCGTCGTCGGCACCGTGCCGGGAGCGAAGACCTCGACCACGATCACGAGCACGTCGTCGACGGCGGTCGAGGGGACGTTGCGAGCCAGCGTGTCGGGGACGGCCAGGGTCTCTCGGTCGATGCCGGTCGAGAAGGTCCCGGCCTGCATGCGCAGCGGAACCGGTGGTACGACAGCGGGGATGCCGAGCGCGACGATGAAGATGCCGGCCGCGGCGAGTCCCATGCGGAGCGCCGCGCCGCGACCGACGCTCCCACCCTGGAGCGCCAGCGGCACGGCGCTTCCGACGGCCGCTACGGCGGCGATGGGCGTGGCGACGCTCGGACTGATCGACAGCACCATCGGCAGGATCAGATTCACCGCCGCGAACGCCACGATTGCGAAGAACACCATCGCGAACACCGGGCGGGTTCTCAGCCAGCGATCGAACGCGAGGTCGAGGCAGGAGACGAGAGCGAGACCGCCCAGGAGCCCGAGGAACGCCACGTTCACCGACGATACCACCGTCGAGTAGGCGTAGAAGGGCAGCAGGAAGAACAGGGTCTCCTGGTAGAGCGTGCGGGTGGCGTAGGACGTGACCTCGTGGGCGAGCCGGGGGGGGCCGCCTGTCGCGGCACGCGAGCGCGCGTCTTCCTCGGCCTCCTCCTCGATCTCGTGCTCGGCATTCCGCCCGAAGAAGAGCGTGGACGCCCAGGTCAGCCCCAGGAAGACCACCACCCAGGGCACGAAGGCGTAGCGTTCGCGAGCGAGCAGGACCACCGCGATGCCGGTGGCGAGCGCCCAGACGCTGTGCAACATCCAGAACAGCCTGCGGTGCCGCGCCCAGAACCGACCCGACTTCCCGCGGAAGCTCGACGGGGAATCCTCTTCGGGCCCGGACGGCTCGGTGTCCACCGTTCCGTGACGCTCAGCCCTCGAGAAGACCTTCGAGCTCTTCCTCGCGCGCCCCGTTTTCGTCGCAGACCCCGAAGCGGTTCTCGGCCGATCCGTACATGGCCACGCCCGCGTACTCGCCCGCCTTGTTCACGATGAAGAAGCGCACGTCGAAGCTCGGGTTGCCGTCTTCCCGCTGCAGGCGCGGCTCGACCGTGTTGGCCCGGATGCGTTCGAGCACGGCCATGCCGGCGTCTTTCGGCGCCATCCCCTGACGCATGAACTCGACGATCATGAACGACGACAGGTTGTAGAGGTTGGCTTCACCCCGCCCCGTCGAACCGGCCGCGCCGACGTCGTTGTCGACGTAGAGGCCCGCGCCGAGGATCGGCGAGTCGCCGATGCGCCCCGGGATCTTCCACGCCAGGCCGCTCGTGGTGGTGACGCCGCAGACGTCTCCCTCGGTGCCGACCCCGTTGCAGTTGATCGTCCCCCAGAACGAGTGGGCGGGAATCAGGCCCTCGCGAACCATGTCGAGCCCGGCCGCGAGGTAGGCGTCGGAGCGACGACGCATCTGCTCCGGGCTCAGCAGAGCCGCGGTCGCCAACGGGCCGCCCCCTCCCCGGTTGCGTCGAATCACGTCGGGGTCGGTTTCCTCGCCGGGCCGGCCCTGGCCGCGCAGTCGGGCGTTCGGGTCGAGCCAATGGCCCGGATCGACTCGACGCCGCCACTCGAGCCAGAGCTGCCGGGACGCATCCGTGTTCAGGTCGGCCTCGACCGCGAACCCGAGCGATCGAGCGAAGTCCTGCGCACCCTGGCCCGCGATCAGGTGGTGGTCGGTGAGTTCGGCCACGGCGCGCGCGACTCGTGACGGTGTCTTCACCCCCTCGATACCGGCCACGCCCCCGGCCCAGCGCCGCGGACCGTGCATGCAGCACGAGTCCAGCTGGACGACGCCGTCGGCATTCGGCAGTCCCCCGAAGCCGATGCCGCTCTCGGTCGGATCCATCTCGGGGATGTTGACACCGGCGATGAGGGCGTCGAGTACGTCCTCACCCTCGGTGATCCCGCGGAACGCACGTTCGATCGCGCTCTCGGGTCCCCCGTTCGTGAAGCGGACGCCGCTCAGGTCGGAGAGGACGATGGGGCGACCGCGCGAGCCGCCCCGTAGGGAGGGAGCAGCGAGGCCCTCCGCGGAGCCCGTGACCTCGGCCGCATGGAGAGGGGTCGAGGCGGCGGCGAGAGCGCCGGCCGATGCTGCGGCCGTCTTGATGAAGTCGCGACGTTCCACGAGTCGATCCGTTCTGTTGGGGTTCAGGAGCCTTTGTCGAACACGACCATCCACACGCCGTCTTCGCCCTTTCGCCACACCGAATTGAAGCGGCTCACCGCGGTGCCGTCCGGAGCCATGACCGGACCCGACGAGAGCGCCAGGCCGCCCGGTCCGATCACCTGCACCAGGTCGGGCGACCACGAGAAGGGTGCGGTGGCACCGTCGAAGAAGGGGCGCCAGGCGTCGGCGACGGCGTCGCGTCCACGCAAGGGCACATTGCCCGCGAAGAAGACGGCGTCCGGGTGGACGAAGGTCAGGAAGGCGTCGAAGTCACGGTCCGCCATCGTCTGCGCGAAGGCGACCTCGCGGGCGCGCACCACCTCGGCCTCGGGTCCGTCGAACTGGGCCGCGGCCGGTGTGGCCGCCAGCAACCCGCACAGGATGGCGACACGAATCGAGCGAGCGCGCATGGGGTCGGCCTCACGGGCGCGAGGAGCGAATCCGGGACGGCTACGACGTGCCCCGACGACCGCTCCAACGTGCCGTCGTCGGAGGGGTGCCACAAGCCGGTGCGGCGCGGGCGGGCCGGCCGTTGTGGAAACCTGCGTCGCCCTTTGCGTATCTTGACAGTGGCCGCCGACGGCGCGCGGCCCGGATACGAGGAGAGATCATGGATACGCTGGCCGACCGCCTACCCTTCCGGACGTCGATGAGCCTGGAGAAGGTGATCGACTTCTGGATCTCCGAGCGCGATCGTCGCGGATCGATCTGGGCCTCACAGGCCCGAGAGGTCCTGGCGAGGCTCGAACACGTTCCTGAACTGCGCGGTCCGCGCATCGATCCTGCAGTCGCACGGCGCCACCCGGAGTTGATCCGGATGCTGCTGTCGGCGCACTTCGCCGAGGCCTCCGTCGGGTCGTTCGGGTCCGCATCGGTCCCCTTCTCGTACGATACGATCTACGAGACGCCGGGAAGCGATGCTCTCGGCGTCCTGGGTCAAGCGGCGCTCTTCACGGGAACCCGCTTCGAACCCGAAATGATGGTCCGGGGGATGATCATGGCGGGGTACGAACACGTGCTCCGCTTCGTGTACGGAATCGACGTGGATTTCGACCCGCCACTGGTGATCACCGTTCACGACCCGGACTCGGGCCTGCAGCGCCATTTCCAGATCGTCTGGGATTCCCGCTTCATGACCGTGACCGCCGACGAGGGCACCCGTCGGGCGACGCCCGATGAGCTCGAGGAGCTGTTGGCCGAGCCGATGGACTTCGAGCGCTGGGCCGAAGTGCTGCCGCCCGACCGGTTCGAGCTCGGTGGGCTCGGGATCACCTGGGCCGTCGAGGTGACGGGTCCGGAAGCGAGTTCGCTCCTGAAGGAGGCCCTGCTCCGCAAGGACGCGCTGTCGTCACGCGAGCGGATCGAAGAGCTCGAGGCCCACATTCGAACGCTTTTGGGGCAGGCGGACATCGAGATGGGCCTGATCGCCTTCGACGGTGACGCCAGCATCGAGGGGATCGATCGGGCGTTCCCCCTGGGCAAGAGCCTGCTCATGAGCGGAGGGTCCGCGCCGAAGTGCCCGAGCCGGGAGAATTCGAGCTACGCCGAGGTGTTCAGGACCCCGGCGCCCCACGTGGTCCGGGATCTCGAGACCTGTGGCTGCAACACCGGCTTCGAGCACCGCCTGCTCCAGGACGGCATCCGAAGTCTCGCGCTCCTGCCGCTCTTCGTCGACGCGCGGCTC
The DNA here is from genome assembly GCA_018678395.1 of Gemmatimonadota bacterium. Classification (GTDB taxonomy): domain Bacteria; phylum Gemmatimonadota; class Gemmatimonadetes; order Longimicrobiales; family Gaopeijiaceae; genus Gaopeijia. Next base: position 3,968 of record JAHHMJ010000686.1, read on the forward strand.
GTGGGCCTGCTCGAGGTCGGCTCCAGGTCGCCGGGTGCCGTGACCATGTATCAGGCGCTGAAGCTGAAGGCGGTCACCTCGGCCTTCGCGACGGCGCTGCAGCGCAGCCTCGCCGAGCGCGAAGACCAGATCCAGTCGGTCATCAAGCAGAAGTACACGGCGATCCATCCGTCGGTCGAATGGCGTTTTCGCGATGCGGCTTCGCACGTTCTCGGCATCGCCGACCACGACGATCACCCCGACCAGGAAGAGATCGTCTTCCATGGGGTCTATCCGCTGTATGGGCTGACCGACATCCGCGGGTCGTCGGACACGCGGGCGCGAGCCATCCAGGCGGACCTCAGCGCACAGATCGAGCTCGCCCGAGCCGTGATCACCGAGGCGAGTCGCCATCGTCCGCTGCCGGCGCTGGACGAACTCGGGTATCGGTTGGTGCAGCTCGGCGCTCGGGTCGCCGAGGGGCTGGTGTCCGAGGACGAGAGCCAGGTGCTGGCGTTCCTGGGCGGGGAAGTCGAGCCGCTGATGGACCAGCTCGCGGGCTTCGGTGACACGGTCGCGCCCCACGTCGAGGCCTACCGCACGGCGCTGGATCCGGAGCTGGGCGTGGTGTATCGCGAACGCCGCGACTTCGAGAGCAGCGTCGCCCGGTTCAACGAGGCCGTCTGCGCCGTGATCGATCGCGAGCAGGTCATCGCCCAGGACGTGCTCCCCCACTTCTTCGAGCGCTTCAAGACGGACGGGGTGGACTACAACCTCTACGTGGGCGAGTCGATAGCCGAGCGGGGTGGCTTCAGCAAGCTCTACCTGCACAACCTCCGGCTCTGGCAGCTGCAACTCGTCAGTCGGGTGCAGTGGGAGCTCGACCGGGTGAGGCCCGAGATGGCGACCGACCTCCTGCCCACCCACCTGATCCTGGTTCAGGATCAGCCGCTGGCGATCCGGTTCCGGGTCGACGAGAAGCGCTTCGACGTCGACGGCGCCTACAACATGCGTTACGAGCTGGTGAAGAAGCGTATCGACAAGGCGCGCATCCGCGGCACGAGCGAACGGCTCACGCAGCCGGGTATGCTCGCCGTCGTGTACTCCCACAACGACGAGGGCCACGAGTACCGACGCTATCTCGAGTACCTGATCGCCGACGGCTTCTTCGAGGGCGAGATCGAGCAGCACGACCTCGAAGACATGCAGGGGGTTCTGGGACTCAAGGCCTTCCGCGTCGCCGTGCGGCGGGAGGTGCCGTTCTCGGCTCCCATCGAGGGGCGGCGCCCGAGCCTGCGGAGGGTCGAGGAGATCGTGGTCGGCGGTGGCTGAGCTCGAGTGGGTCGTCGCGCTCGCCACCGGCGTGGGGTTGGCGGCGGCGAGCGGGTTCCGCGTCTTCGTGCCGCTTCTGGGCGTCGGCATCGCGCTGCGCACCGGATGGGTGGATGCCGGTCCGGATTGGGCCTGGCTCGCCGAGCCCGCGAGTCTCGCCGTGCTCGGAGTCGCGGTATTGGCCGAGATAGGCGCCTACTTCGTGCCGTGGCTCGACAACGCTCTGGATACCATCGCCACGCCCGCAGCCGTGATCGCGGGCACGCTCCTGACCGCCCTCATGCTGGGGGATGCGCCCCAGGTGGTGCAGTGGGCGCTGGCGATCGTGGCAGGAGGCGGCACGGCCGGGGTCGTCCAGACGGGGTCGGTTCTGCTGCGCGGCGCGTCGCTGGGGACCACGGGCGGGCTCGGCAACCCCATCGTCGCGGCGGGTGAGCTCGTGATGTCGGCGGTGTTCACCGTGCTTTCGATCGTGGTGCCGATCCTCGCCGTGGGGCTGCTGCTGGGTGTCC
>JAHHMJ010000395.1 GCA_018678395.1 Gemmatimonadota bacterium
ACTCCCCGATGCCGAAGCCGTGCTGAACCTGGGCCACGAACAGCTTCGACTTGTCGGTCAGCGGCACGCCCTGGCGCACCAGGAAGCTGTCCCGGGCGTCGGTCGTGTTCAGGTACGCCTGGGCGAACAGGCGATTCCGGCTGTAGCGCGTCTGGATGTAGCTGTACAGCCAGTTCTCGGTGCGACCCGCGCCGATCCCGGTGAGCTCGATTCCCGAGGCGCTGGTCACCCCACCCTGAACGATCAGGGTCGAGACGTCGTCGGGCTTCCAGTCGGCCCGGAACTCACCGCCGAAGCGCTCCATCGACAGATCCCGGATCCCGATGCGGGCGAGCCGCTCGTCGATCTGCGCATCGGACGCCTCGGGATCCTGCGCCCGCAGCACCCGGGCACAGACCTCGGGAGAGGTTGCGCACAGCTGCCGCGCCTCCAGCTCCGTGGGGTCGGCGAAGGGCCAGTCGTCGCCGCGGAAGTAGCTGCCCGAGACCTTCAACCCGAAGTCGTCGGAGAGCAGATGCGAGGTGCGGAACATGCCCTTGAAGAGCGACTGCTCGCCGCCCGAGACCGAGACCGTCGTGCCCTGCTCTGCGAGTGGCGACTTCGTGATCAGGTGGAGCACGCCGTTCGCGGTATTCGGTCCGTAGAGGGCCGAGCCCGGACCCAGAACCACCTCCATGCGGGCCAGGTCGTCGTCGTTCGACGGAACGAAGTGCAGCAGGTTCACCCGCAGCGACGGGATGCCGGCGAGGCGATTGTCGGTGAGCGCGTGCAGCGCGCCCGAGAAGATGTTGTTGAAGCCGCGCACCACGGGATTGTAGGCCGACACGCCCTGCTTGATCAGGTCGACGCCCACCGTCCCCTCGAGATGCTGCACCGGCGATGCGGCCGGTCGCTTGGAGATCTCCGCGGCATCGATGATCTGGGTGGTCGCGGGCGCATCGGTGTCCTTCCGCACCGTCCGCGTACCCGACACGATGATGCCGCCGACGGCCAACGGTGCGCGGTCGAGGCTGATCGCGATGGGCGTGCTCTGTCCTGCCGTGACCACCACGCCCTCGACGTTCGAATTGTCGAAGCTGATCGCGCTGAAGGTGACCGTGTAGGTCCCCACCGGGGCCTCGAGCACCGCGATGCCGGTCGCCGAGGTCAACCCGACGATCGGGTTGCCCCCGCCGCTCGGAACCGCGACGACCCGCACGTCGGGGTGGGGCCGGTTGGTCGCTCCATCCACCACCCGAGCCGTGATCCGCCCCGTCTCCTGCGCCGCGGCCGGCGCCGCGAGGAAGCCGAAGACGAAGAGTCCGAGGGCAAAAAGAAATCCGGCGCCCGTGAACGGGTGGCCGGATGCGGAAGTCAGGGACCGGCTGCGACGTGCGCGCATCTCGAACGATCTCTCTTCGAGGGGGACCCCGCCGGGTCGCGCCCGGCGGTCGCAATTCTGTGACGGGCTCGACCCGGGGTCGATACCGCTGTTGCGGTCCAACCTACGCGCGCGACGCGTGACCGCCAAGTGTCGCGCGCCGCGGGTCAGGAGGCCGGCTGGAGGCGACGTTCGTCGCGAAGAAATGCGGTGATCGAATCGAGCACTCCCGCGGTGTTGGATGGGGCGAGGATCTCGCCTGCCAGCACGTGGTTGCCGGGGTCCTCGATCTCCCCGTACACCACCACCTCGGTGCGCGGCGCGCGCAACTCGGTGACCCACTCCGCGATCCGCTCTGGCGAGACCACCTGATCGGCCGTCGAGTAGTGCACCTGGACCGGAGCCGTGAGGCTGTCGTCGACGACGGCGCGGGCGAGCCGGACGGATGCCGTCATGTGCGGCAACCCCTCGACGGCGCTGCGCGTCATCCAGGCGGCCTCGTGGCGCGGATTGCGGGCCTCGTAGATGTAGTAGTCCCCGACGATCCAGCGCGTCAGCGGCAGCCCCCAGGGGCCGTCGAGCAGCCCGCCGCGCCAGTCCCGCGGACCGAGGTTGGGCGAGACCAGGATCGTCGCGGCGAGCACGTCGTCGAATTCACCCAGCCCTGCGGCCCACGCGGCGAGCGCACCGCCGTTCGAGGTCCCGATCAGGACGACGCGTTCGCCGATTCGGCTGCCCAGAGCGATCGCCTCGCGCACGTCTCGCGTCCAGGCCTGCAGTGACGCCTGGCGCATCGCGTCGGCCGTGCGGCCGTGCCCGGTCAGGCGCGCGTAGAAAACGTTCGCGCCGAAGCGCTCGGCCAGGGAGTCGACCATGGGTGCCAGCTCCTGCCGGCCCGCCGTGTAGCCGTGGATGTAGACGAACGACAGCGGCGTA
>JAHHMJ010000317.1 GCA_018678395.1 Gemmatimonadota bacterium
GGACACACGCGTGCCGGCGAGTGTATCGAGTGAAGCACGGGTTCGTCCCTGTCGCGCGCTTTCGAGGGCGTACCCGAGGCGGTACCAGAAATCGGATCGATCAGGCATGGATCACAGCGGAGCGGAACACGGGCCGGTCGCACGGCCCCTCCGGAGTCTGACCTACCGGCGGGGCCCAGACAAGCCGCGCAGAAGGTGGGGGGCCGGTCTCGGTGTCCTCCTGGCGCTGTGTGGCCCGGCGGCGTCGCTGGCCGCCCAGGCCCTCCCGCCCGACGAGGCTTGGCGCACGATCGACACCGAGCACTTCCGCGTCAGCTTCCCGGACCGACTCGACGCGCTCGGTCGTCGCGCCGCCGTCATCGCCGAATCGGCGCTCGAGCGGCTCGAGGAATCGTTCATCGAGGCCCCGGACACGCGCGTCGAGATCCTGCTGACCGATCATGTCGACACGTCCAACGGGTCGGCCTCGGTGGCCCCGTACCCTCGCGTCGTGGTCTACGCCCGCCCGCCCGTCGAGGGGCGGGCCCTGTCGTTCCACGACGACTGGCTCGACCTCGTCATCGTGCACGAACTCGCGCACATCCTGCATCTCGATCGCGCCGCCGGTCCCGGGGGTGTGCTGCGCCGGCTCTTCGGCCGAGTGCCCGCTACGTGGCCGTTCTTTCCCGGATCGGCCACCCCGCGCTGGGTCATCGAGGGGTTGGCGACGTGGTACGAATCGTCGCTCACCGGGTCGGGCCGGATCGAGGGCTCCGTCTTCGACATGTACCTCCGCACCGCCGCGCTCGCCGGGCGGCTGGAACGTGTCGATCAGGCGTCGGGTGAGACCGCGCTCTGGCCCGCGGGGCAGCGCCCCTACGCGTGGGGGTCGCTCTTCTTCGCCTGGCTTCTCGATCGCCACGGCGGAGCGCGCATGGCCGATTTCGTCGAGGCGGTCGCCGGTCAGTGGATCCCATACCGACTGAATGCTGCCGCGCGGGACGCCTTCGGGACGTCGTTCAGCGACGAGTGGCGGATGTGGACGGACTCGGTTTCGGTGGCGGCCCGGGAGGAAGCCGGCCGTATCGCAACCCGATCCGAGCTGGAGCCCGTCGAACTCCTCACCCGGGGCGCGCGCCAGATGCGGCGCCCCCGCGTTTCCCCGGACGGATCCAGGCTCGCGGTCGCGCGAGCCGACGGGCGGTCCGATACCGGGCTGTCGATCCGGGCGTCGGGCACGTCGGGGGCCGGCGAGGCGTCGGACCAGGAGATCGGCTGGGTGCGCACCAACGGCCTGGCGGCGTTCGACTGGCTGCCCGATGGGGGACTCCTGTTCAGTCAGTTCGAGCGGGAGGGACCCTGGCGCCTCTACGGCGATCTCTACCACGTCGCGCCCGACGGCCGGGAGCGGCGCCTGACCGAAGGAGCGCGGCTCGATCATCCCTCCGCGGCGCCGGATGGAGGGTGGGCCGCTGCGATCCGCACCCGTGCCGGCGCCACGGACCTCGTGCGGGTGGATCTCGATGACGGCTCGCTGCGCGTCATCGCCGAAGGTTCGAGCGCGGTCTACTGGGCCGACCCGGCGGTGTCGCCGGACGGCCGCTGGATTGCGGCGGCGCGGTGGACGCCCGGCTCGGTCTACCAGGTGGTGGTGCTCGACGCCGCGACCGGTGTGGTCCGGGTGGTCGCGGACGACGCGCGAGGGGTGGCGACACGGCCCGCCTGGATGCCCGACGGCCGCACGGTCGTCTTCGTATCCGACCGCAGCGGGATCCCGAACCTCTACGCCCGCCCGGTCGACCCGGCGGCCGGCCGTCGGGGGCCCCTGCGGCAGGTGACCGACGTCGTGACCGGGGTGGCAGACCCCTCCGTGTCGCCGGACGGGCGATGGATCCACCTGTCCGTGTATACCGCCGACGGGTGGGACCTGGGTCGGCTCGCCGTGGACGAGGCCGGGTGGCGCGACCCGGTGCCGACCGCGGTGAGGCCGGAGGGTGGGGCGGTACGGGTCGCTGCCGTGCAGCTCGACACGCTCCGTGTGGGCCCCTATCGGTCCGTCCGAACGCTCGTGCCCCGGTACTGGGAGCCCGTGGCTCTCCCGGCCGTGCGCTCGGGGGGGCGAGACGTGCTGGGTCCGTTCCTGGGAGCGGCGACCGGAATGTCGGATGCGGTCGGCCGGCACACGGTCGACGCGGGCGTCGCCGCCTCCCTCGACGGAGGAGAGATCGACGGGGGACTGTCCTACCTGTGGGCGGGGTGGGGTAATCCCCTGGTGTCCGCGTCGGTCAGCCAGGGATGGGATGCGGCGGGACCGTTCGGGGTCGGCGACGAGGGCCGGACCGTGTTCCTGCAGGAACGGGAACGGCGGGCCAGCCTCGGCCTCACCGTTCTGCGCGCGCGCTTCCGCACGAACGTCTCGATCACCGGTTCCGCGGGGATCCTCGAGGAGTCCCGCTCGCTGGTCGACGCCAACCTGGACCCGGTGCGCGACCTTCGGCTCGCCCGGCCCACGTCGCGGTTGGGAGATCTGCGCCTGTCCCTGAGCCTGTCGACCGCCCGGTCCCACGGGCTGTCGATCTCGCCCGAGCGCGGCGTGCAGCTCTTCGTGCAGGGACGGACGCGGAGCGAGTTCTCGTTGGCCGATTCGCTGGCGGGCGTCGTCGGAGGGGACCGGGGTGTGGACGAGGTGCTCGGTCGGGCTCGGGCGTACCTGTCCTTCGGTGCGTGGGGCGAGGCCGACCACGTGATCGCGCTGGGGGCGTCGGGCGGTTGGGCGCGCGGGCCCGGGGCCGACGCCTTCTGGTATGACGTCGGGGGCGCGTCGGGCCGGGTCGAGCCGATCACCGGCCTGGGCCTCTTCGGCGGGCGCGGTCTCTTCTTCCCGGTCCGGGGCTACGAAGACGGCGACCGGAGCGGCTCGCGGGCCTGGTCGGCCTCGGTGGAGTGGCGGTTTCCGCTGCTGTGGTCGCACCGCGGCTGGGGTCTGCTTCCCATTCACGTCGACCGCTTGCACGGCGCCGTCTTCGTCGATGCGGGCAACGCATGGGGCCCGGACCTTCCCGTGCCCGGGTTCTCCGGGCCCCGTCGAGACGCGCTCGCGTCGGTGGGGACCGAGTTCCGCCTCGACGCCCTCGCCTTCTTCACCGTCCCGTTGCGGCTCCGCTTCGGTCTGGCGCAACCGCTGGTCGGTCCCGACGGACTCCGGTTCTACGTCCGTCTGGGCCCCTCGTTCTAGAGGGTCGGGTCGAGCGTCCCGTCGGCGCGATCGCCCCCTCGACCCCCGACCTCCCTTTGCAGCGGGGGCTCCGCACCGCTATCTTACCGAAGAAAAACCGAAGCGTGGCGGCTCATGAGCGTCGGTCGCGCAGTCCTTGACTACTAGATGTAGTGCCCGTATCATGGGCGTCCCCAAGGGATAGTGGGGATCGATGGACTTTCCACAGCCCGATGTGGCGCCGCGTGGGGCCATCCGCCGGTTTTCCACCGTCCGCTCCGCCCGTTTTCCACCCGTTATCCACACCTGGAGCCGCCGTCATGTCGTTCGAGTCGTCCGCATCTCCCTCCATTCCGTCGTTTCCCGTGGACCCCGTGATCTTCGGTGATCACGTACCGGAGGATCTGCCGCGGGCGGAGATGTCGGACAACGCCCGCATCGTGCTCGGCAAGCGGTACCTCAAGAAGAACGAGGTGGGCGAGCCCGTCGAGGAGCCGGAGACGATGTTCTGGCGCGTCGCGCGTGTGATCGCGGGCGCCGATGCGCGCTTCGGTACCTCCGAGGCGGCGATCGACGAGTTGGCCCGCCAGTTTTACGCGCTCATGACGACCGGGAAGTTCGAGCCGAACTCGCCCACGCTCATGAATGCGGGCCGTCCGCTCGGTCAGCTGTCCGCCTGCTTCGTGCTTCCCGTCGACGACGCTCTGTCGAACGGTCGGTCGGGGATCTACGACACGCTCAAGGCGATGGCGCTCGTGCACCAGTCCGGTGGGGGGACCGGATTCGGCTTCTCGAGACTTCGGCCCTCGGGTGACACCGTCCGCTCCACCATGGG
>JAHHMJ010000333.1 GCA_018678395.1 Gemmatimonadota bacterium
TTCGGACGGGGGGCTCATCCCCGACGCCGACGCTCCACTCACTCCACGCTCACCAACCCGGCTGCGGCGCGTCCCCGTCCGTCACCGGGCGCCGCTCCGGCAGGTAGCGCTCGAACCAGGCCAGAATCCGTGGCGTGACCTCCATCAGCAGCTTGGGCTCGCGCGGTCCGTGGGGTGTCCGCGGCAGGATCAGCATCTCCGTGTCGACCCCGCGCCGTTGCAGCGCGCGGTAGAACTCCTGTCCCTGCGTGAACGGCACACGCAGGTCGTTCTCACCGTGAATCACCTGGGTGGGTGTGGTCACGTTGGCGATGCGGTACATGGCCGAATGCCGCTCGTAGGCCTCGTAGTCGTCCCAGAGCTCGGCGTCGAGGTGGCCGACCAGGTAGTCCTGGATGTCGGTGGTCGTGACCATCGAGACCAGGTTGGGCAGGCCGGCGCCCATGCTCGCGGCCTTGAAGCGGTCGGTACGCGTCACCGCGAACGAGGTCATGTAGCCGCCGTAGCTCCATCCCATGAGCAGCAGCTGATCGGCATCGGCCACGCCCATGTCGATGACGTGATCGACGCCGGCCATCAGGTCGTCCATGTCGCCGAAGCCCCAGTCGCGCACGTTGGCGTAGCGGAACTCCTTGCCGTAGCCCGTGCTGCCGCGCGGGTTCGGGCGCAGGACGGCGTAGCCTTCCTGTGCGAAGGTCTGGATCATGTAGATCGACGGGGACCCGGTGAACGACTGGCTGAACACGCCCGCCGGTCCGCCGTGCACGTTGAGCACGAGCGGCACCCGCTGCCCGGGCTCGTAGCCGACCGGATAGGTCAGCAGTCCCTCGATCTCGAACTCCCCGTCCTGCGACCGCCACGTCAGCAGCTCGGTCCGCCCCATCGCCGGCACGTCGACGTCGGCATGCATGTCGGTGATGGCGGTCGGCGCCCACCCTCCAGCGGGCGAGACGTAGACGTCCGCCGGGTCGTCGGGCGTCTGCCAGACGAAGGCCATGCGATCGGCGTCGGCCGCGATCGACGGGCTGCCGAGCACCCCGTCCCCCGAGGTCAGCGGGCGCGGAGCGCTTCCGTCGGTCGGCAGCGCCTGGAGGTGGCGCCTCGTCCCGATGCTCTCGAGCACCAGCACGGCGTCGCCGTCGGCATGCCATCCCAGCAGGCCCCCACTGCGGTCGTGCGTGTCGTGCAGCTTGCGGGGCTCGCCGCCCTCGGCCGCCACGACGAAGATGTCTCCGAGGCCGACGGGCTCCGGCTGATCACCCGTCGAGACGTAGGCGACCTGCGTCCCGTCGGGCGAGAAGTACGGGTTGCCCTCCACGCCGCCGCCGGTCACCAGCTCCCGCGTGGCGAACGTGTGCCCGCCCTCGGGTGCGTGCTCCATGGCGTTCACGATCGACAGGTCGCCGTCGAGGCGGGCGGTGTTGATGCGGGGGTCCGCCTGGTGGGCGAATACGACGTACTGACCGTCGGGCGACCAGTCCCACCCCGTCACCGTGAAGTCGCCGTCGGTCATCTGGTGGGCGTGCGGCTGCATCGTCCCGCGGAATGGCCCCATGTAGAGGTGGCTGTAGCGGAAGTCGCTGTCGGCGACGATGACGTCGCGCTTCTCCTCCTGTGCCTTCGTCCACTCCTCGGACTCGGGATCGCTCATGGTGTAGGCCAGATGCGAACCGTCGGGCGAGATCGCGTACGAGCCCACGCCCTCCGACGCGTCGGTCACCTGAAACGCCTCACCCCCCGCCACCGGCAGCGCCCACACCTGGTTCTCGCCGCTGCGCGACGTCGTGAAGAGCAGGTGCGCGCCGTCCGGTGTGAACGAGGGATTGCCCGCCGACTCGTCACCCCGGGTGAACTGGCGCGCGCCGCTGCCGTCCGCCGCGGCCATCCAGATGTGCGAGAGGTACTCGGACTGCTCTCCCTCCATCAGCGGCTCGCGCACGACGAAGGCCACGTGCGCGCCGTCGGGGGAGATCACGGTCGACGACACCCCGCGAAACTCCATCGACACCGCGGGCGACCATTCCTGGGGTGCGTCCGCGACCTGCGCTTCCTGGAGCGGAAGTGCGTGGAGGGCGGGGGGCGCCGCGATGGACGCGGAGACGCCGAGGGCGAGGACGAGTGCAGCGAGCCGGGGCATGGCGCGGCCTCCGAAGGGTGGGAGTGTGGAACGCACAGAATGTCGGGCCCCCACGGGGGCGGCAAGCACTTCGCGGCCGCCGTCCGCCTCGGGGCACCGAGCTCAGCGCACCGGCACCTGCACGCTCCGCACCGTGCCCCCTTTGTCCGAGGCCGCCACGACCCGGACCGAAGGGGCCGAAGCGCCCGCGTCGACCGCGACGATCCAGCGCACCGTTCGCTCGCGCGGTCCGACCTCGGCGATGAACGGACCGGTGCCCGCCAGGTGCCCGGCGTTCACGCGCGGCTCACCCTCGACGAGCGTCACCCCGTCTCCCAACTCGAGCGACAGGTGGACCGGTCGCACGATCTGATACTCGACGGTCCCGTCGTCGGCTTCCTCCCCGGCGGTCCCGCGCCCGGTGATGCTCGTCGGCAGGAAGCCCTCGTTGCGAACCGTGGCCTCGATCGCGACACGACCGTCGCCCAACGACTCCGTCCGCACGTCGTCCAGGGCGAGCACCGGCGCCTGCTCGGCCAGGTAGAGCACCCAGGGCAGCTGGGCCGAGGTCTCTTCTTCGAGGTGCTCGGCCGGAGGGTTCTGTCCCCAGAACTTCCGGTGCCACCCCCCGACCTCGACCGCACCAAGCTCGGGGTGCTCGATCGGCGTCCAGTCCGAGAAGTAGCGGCCGCCCAGTGCCTCGTCGTTGTAGCGCATCTCCTCGACCGGCTCGATCTCGCCGTCGCCGTCGTAGTCCGGCACCCACATCTCGGGCCCCGGTGAGAACTCGGGCACCCAGCCGATGACACCCTGATCCCAGAAGCCCCAGCTGATCAGGGTGCCGTAGCGGTGCTCGGTGGGATGGGTGGCGGACGGCCGCACCGGGCGACCGGTCGAGCGGGTGTATTCCTCGCCCAGATGGATGATCAGCCCGAGGTCGTCCTGCGGGAAACGGCTGGGCGCCGATGCCGAGGGCAGCCGGTAGACGAAGCCGCCCGAGGTGTGGCCGTGGACGATGCCCGTGATGTTCGGATGGTCGTGGATGAAGCGGACGGCGGCGTAGGTCTCAGGCTCGGAAAGCGGGAAGTCGCCGGCCCCGGGCTGGAGGTGTTGCGGCTCCCAGTTGCGCGGGAAGTTGCGGTTCAGGTCGAGCCCGCCGATGCCGTCCTCGTCGCGCCGACCGTCGCCGTCGTCGTCGATTCCCTCACCGTCCACGGAGTAGCGCTGCGCACCCGCGGGGACGGGCCCGTCGACCCGCCGCATGATCCGCGTGTCGTCCGGGTCCGCATACCAGTCGCCGTCGTCGTCCGGCCAGCGCATCTGCGTGATCCATCCGTCCCCGTCGAGGTCGTTGGCGGGGTCTTCGTCGGCGACGCCGTCGCCGTCCTGATCGACCGGGTTCACCGAGCTGCGCAGCGACTGGTCGGTGGTGAGCACCAGATCCGAGCCGTCGGGGGCGAACTTCGGTCGCACGTAGAACGTCCGGGTGTCGAGCAGGCGGGTCACCTGCGGGTCGCGGCCGTACTCCGAGATCAGGTGCGAGAGAAAGTGCGTCGCCACCGACGATCCGGTGAGCTCGGCGGCGTGCAGTCCCCCATCGACGTACAGCGCCGGCTTTTCGTGCGCGGGACCCGTCGCCTCGTTGGTGATCGTGATGACCATGAGGGGCTGCCCGAGGAAGCTGCGGCCGATCTCCTGTACCTCGGTGAGGTCCGGGTAGGCCGCGGCGTACTCCTGCAGCATCCGATTCGTCTCGTCCGCCGTGTAGTAGCGGTTCAGGTCGATTCGGCCCTCGGCGTCGACCAGGGGCGTCTGGGCCCGCAGCTGCGCAGAGAATGCACTCCCGAGCACCGCCACCGCCGCCGCGGCGATCACTCCAGTCCGAGCGAGCACTCCGGTTCGGGCAATCACTCGACTCCGAGCGATCACTCCCGTGCGGGCGATCACTCCACTCCGAGCGATCCCTTGGGTCCGGTCGATCGCCCGCTTCGAGGTGGACGTCCGGCGGGGGGCGTGACGGTTGGGCATGCTCGATCTCCGGCGAGGGGATGGGGCATCCTTCGCAACGGGCGCTGCAAGAGCAAGGACCGCTCGCCGGCGCTCGCGGCCCGCACCGGTCGGCGCCAGCCCCACGTCGCCCATGGGCGGAGGGAGCGTCCGCTCCCTGTCGCCGGTGGTTTCGTGGTCGCGGGGCGGCGGCCACATTGGCGGGCGCGACTCTCTCGGCACCGCAACCTGGGATCGTCTCCATGCGTGACTTCATGCGTGACTCCATCGCCCCGCACCGCCGCATCCCCGTCGCCATCGCGGTCGCGCTCACGGCCGTCGTGGCCGGGTGCGGCGGTGATGCGCCGTCCCCGACCGGCGAGGCTACCACCGCGGACCTGGTCCTCACGAACGCGCGCGTCTACACGTTCGACTGGGCGCCTCCAGGGCCGGATGGGACTCCCGCAGACGGTGCCCCCTACGACGCCGATACGGGTTGGCAGGCGGACGCCTCGGCCGTGGCGATGCGCGGCAACCGTATCGTCTACGTCGGCGACGACGCGGGCGCCGCAGCGTTCGTCGGCCCCGAGACACAGACCGTCGACCTGGACCGCGC
>JAHHMJ010000030.1 GCA_018678395.1 Gemmatimonadota bacterium
GCGCCAACGAGTCCCGGAGCTGCCGAATCGCCTCCTCGTCCTGAATACTGACGCTGTGGATCGGCACCCCGAGTGCGACGTCGCGGACGGAGCCGAGCATCGCTTCGAGGTCCTCGGCCAGGTCCGATTTGGTGAGGATCACCTCCGGAGCGGCGCCGCTCTCCCATGCGACTGCGAGGTAGCGCTCGAGGCTGCGGAGGTTGGGGGCGCGATCCAGCGCCTGCACCACCCACAGTCGGTCGATGTTCGCCGCGAGCACCTGGGCCTCGTGTCCTTCTCCCGCGGCGCCCCGGGCGAGCGCGGTTCGGCGCGGAAGGACCCCGAGGATTCCCCACGGATCGGTCTCCGTCGGTCCCGGCTCGACTACGACCCAGTCGCCGGTCACGGGCCGAGGGCGCGCCGTGGCGTGGGTCAGTCGGGCCGCCCGGGGCCCGGACGCCGCCTGGATCGTCCAGCGGTCTCGTTGTTGAGCCGTCACGCGGGCGGGCTGGCCTGCGTCCGAGCCTCGATCGGCGAGGGCGGCGGCCCACGTATCGTCCCAGCCGAGATCGCGAAGCGCGTCGTGCACGTCAGGAACCCTGCGGGGGCCGCCCGGCTGGCTTCAAGGCGAACCGGATTCGCGCCCCCACCGTACCGAGATCCTCTCGCGAAGGCAGGTCCCCATACGAGTCCGCGAACCGGAGGCCGAAGCCGTCTCCGGCGAACCGGGGGAACACGTGCAGGTGCGTGTGGAAGACCTCCTGTCCCGCGGCCGCGCCATCGGCCAGGAAGAGGTTCACGCCCTCGCACTGCAGGTCCGACCTCCTCAGTGCCGCCACCACGCGCTGCCCCACCGCCGCGACGTGCTTCCAGTCGTCCGGATGGGTCGCGGCGAGGTCCGGTCCATGCCGCACCGGGACGACCAGAACGTGGCCCGGGTTCACCGGCTGGATGTCCATGAACGCCGCGCACACCGAGTCGCGATGGACGAAGGTGGCCTCGGACCGGCCGGCCAGGATGTCGCAGAAGATGCAGCTCATTTCACTCCAGTGCCTCCAGGCGCGTACGGATTCTTTCGGCAATGGCCGCAACCTGGACTTCGATGCCGCGCAACTCCACAGTCGCCAGCATGAGCCGCATCCAGCGTTCGGCGAGGACGTCTTCGAACACCGGGTCGGCCAGCAGTCCAGGCCAATCCGCCGGATGCCGGGAGAGGCCGAACGGCACCTCCCGTCGGGTGCCGAAGGTGCCACGGATCAGGCGATCGGCCCGCGGAAGCCGTCCCTCGAGCAGCGGCTGGGTGCGGTCCTCCCAGATCGCCCACGCCTGTTCGTCTCGACGCGCCTGCGTCGCGAGATCGGACCGGTAGCTGGCCAGGGCCAGTCGCAGGCTGTCTGATATCAATCCGGTCTCGCCTGACGAAACGAGGTCGTCCAACACCGCGCGGGGGGGATCGAACTCGAGCTGTTGCGAGAGGGCAGCGCTCCACCAGAACAGCGAATCCTCGGGCGCGGGCTCGGCCCCCTGGACCTGCAGGATGAGTTTGAGCACTGCGCCGGAGACCAGCGGTCGCAGATACAGGTCCCCCTGGAGCACCGACTCGACTGCGGCGAATTCCCGCTCGAGCGCGAGCAGGTAGTCGCGCTCGCGGTCCCTCTGCTGAGCCCGTTCCCAGCTCGTGTCGACGAAGAAGGCGAGCAGGATCGAGACGACGATCACGAGTCCTTCGACGAGGAAGCGGGCCCACGGCAGGCCTTTCTTCGGTTGAGCGTCTGGTGCTTCCACGTCGCCCTCCTCCATCTAGGATCCGACCTCGGGGGCCGCGAGCGCCGAGAGATCCAACGGACGAGTATACATCTCGAGAGACCCGTCAGGAGCGAGAGGCCAGTCTGGCCGCGGCCGGTCCCAGTACAGTTCCAGTCCGTTGTCGTCGGGGTCGCGCAGGTAGAGGGCCTCGCTGACACCGTGGTCTGCGGCCCCTTCGAGTGGAATGCCGTGGTCGACGAGCCGGCGGTACGCGACGGCCAGTGCTTCACGGGTGGGATACAGGAACGCCGCGTGGAACAGCCCGGCAGAGCGACGAGGTGCCGGTCGCGCGCCGCGCGACTGCCACGTGTTCAAGCCCAGGTGATGATGGTATCCGCCGGCCGATAGGAAGGCGGCGGAGTCCCCCATGCGCTGCGTCACCTCGAAGCCGAGTACATCGCGATAGAACGCGATCGAGCGTTCGAGGTCGGACACCTTCAGGTGGACGTGGCCGACGACGACGCCGGGGTCGATGGGGTCGGCCGTCATGACGCCTCCGCCAGCCGCGACTCGATCGACGTGATCGCCGCGTCGAGCTCTGCCAGACCACCCGTCGTGTTCGTATACAGGGCCCACATCAACGTGACCCAGCCGCGGAACTCCTGCGTATGCGCGACGCGGTGGATGCCATCGGGTTGGAGATCCCATGGCACGTCCCAGTCGGGGTGGGCGACCAGGCTTTCGACGCCGATGTCCTCGGTCCCGAGATACTCGATGAGGCGGGTCAGGGTCTCGCGGGCGTACCTCTGCTCACGATCGAGATCGCCGACCTCGCCGTGGAAGAGGGTCAACTCCCCGGCCAGACCCGGGTCGTCGAGAAGGTCCAGGTCACCGGAGCTGATCAGCGCTTCGAGCGTGCCGAGTGGGGGGTCGAACGAAGCGGTCCCCGCAAGTCCGGCGAAGAGCGAATCGACTCGGGGCGAGCTCGCCTCGGCAAGCGGCCCGTCGGCGCCCATCCGCATCAAGGTTTCGGCGGCTTGGCGTCCTTCGAGATGGAACGCCGTCACCCTGTCGAGATCGACACGTGCGGCTGCGAAGTCGCTTCGGAGTCCCTCGATGACCGCGGTTCGGCGCGATGCCTCGTCCCGCTCCCCCCACCATGCATCGATCCCGAATGCGAGAAGGATCGAGCCTACGATCACGGCCCCTTCGACCAGGGCCCTCTTCCAGCGGATGCCTTCGGACATCGCCCCTCAGCCCTCCTCGCTGGTCAACGCCCCCCGCTTGGGCTTCAAGTACGTCTCCCACCAGCGCATCTCGTTCATCATGCGGTGCACGTTGTTCCAATGACCTCGTATGCCGTGGGCCATGCCCTCGTAGATGATCAGCTCAGCCGGGACGCGCTGCTTCTTCAGGGAAGTGTAGAGCTGGATCGCGCCTTCCAGGGGCACCCGGTAGTCGACCTCGCCGTGCACGAAGAGCGTCGGCGTCTGGACACCGCCCGAGTTCAGATAGGCCGACTGCCGGATCATGATCTCGCGGGCCTCGGGCTCCCACGGGCGTCCGAAGAACTCGAGCTCCTTGGTGCGCGCCACGTCCGAGTGGGCGTAGTTGCTCGTCCAGTTCGACGCGCCGGCGCCGCTCACCGCCGCGGCGAAGCGATCGGGATAGCGGGTGATCAGCCAGTTGGTGAGGATGCCGCCGTACGAGTGCCCGGTGGTGCCGACCCGGCCGCGGTCGATCGGATAGCGCTCGATCAGGTGATCGACCCCCGCGAGCGCGTCTTCGCCGTCGAGCGTGCCCCAGCCGCCCCAGGTCGCCCACTTGAAGTCGTCGCCGTATCCGGTCGAGCTGCGAAAGTTGGGCAGAAAGACGAAGTAGCCCCGGGCCGCGAAGTACTGGTTCTTGAAGTTGAACCCGTAGCCCGACGCGGAGTGCGGCCCGCCGTGGTTCACCACGATCAGCGGGTAGGTGCCGGCGCCGGGGGCGTCCGGATCGTAGCCGAGCGGGTGAATCAGAAAGCCCTCGATCGGCGTCCCGTCGAAGCTCTGGTAGTGGACGGTCTCGGCGGGACTCAGGGCGACCTCGGCGAGGAAGTCGGCGTGCACGTTCGTGAGCTGCCGCTCGTTGCCGCCGTCGATGTCGGCGGACCACACCTCGGACGGAGCTTCGAAGAGCCCCACCATATAGGTCATCCGCCCGAAGTCGTCGTCGATCGTGAGGCTGCGGATCCGTCGCTCGCCCGTGGTGACCTGCTCGACTGCACCGCCCTCGGCGGCCACCCGGAAGAGGTGGATCGCACCGCCGATCCCGGCGGTGAAGTAGAGGTGGCGCGCGTCCGGCGACCAGCGGGGTGCGCTGGGGTCGAGGTCGAAGTCGGCGGTGAGGTTGATCGCCGGGCCCCCGTCGACCGGGCGCACGTAGAGATCGCGCGGCCCCCCGTGGTCGAGCTTGCGCTCGATGATGTAGTCGGTGCCCCAGGCGCGGATGTACGAGAACGAGCCGCCGTCCGGGGAATACGCGACGCTGGAGTAGGTGAAGCCGTCGTCGGTGAGCCGCGTGACCTCGGCCTCGAGGTCGACGGTGAACAGATCCGACCGGCCGTAGGCGAGCGGATCCCGGACCGCCTCGTCGGCCGTGAACAGGATCCGCTGCCCGTCCGGCCGCCACGACAGGTTGCCCGGTCGCAGGCCGAGCGAGGTCAGCTGCACCGACGCGTCACCCTCGGTCGCCTCGAGCACGATCTCCTGCATGGGACGGGCGGCCGGATCCGGGAGCGGGAACGACTGTCCATCGCGCACGAAGGGGTACCAGTCGAACTGCGCCCCCTCGAAGCGCTCGGCGTGGCGCCGCTCGAAGTCCGACATCGGAGCCTCGACCTGCGACGGCACGGGCACGTCTCGAAGCACCATGCGCCACCGTCCGTCCGGGCTCGGCGTTCCCTCGGTCTCCGGGCGCTCGTCCGCCACCGGCGTCGGTGACGCCGGATCGACCAGCCAGCGCCCCCCATCGCCATCGGCGAAGGCGACACGACCGTCGTCGGTCCAGCGCGGCGCGCTCCCTACGTCGCCCTCGTAGACCCGCAGCGGCTCGCTCGACCCGTCCGTCGGGGCCAGCCACAACTCGCCAAGGCTGCTGTTGCCCACCTCGACGCGGCGCTCCACTCCATAGACCACCCAGTCGCCAGCGGGAGCGATGCGGGGGCCGCCGATGGTTCTGACGGCGTAGTAGTCCTCGAGGGTCAGGGCGCGTCGTGCCGAGGGATCCGGCGCTTCCTGAGCGGTGGCGGGTGCGGGGCCCGCGAGAGCTCCGATTCCGGTAGTGAACGCCAACGACGCCAGAAGTAGACCACGCATGAGCACGCCCTCGGAGATGGAAAGCCGGCTGGGGAGTGAATGTTCGTCCGCGCATCGAGGGGGGCAATCGCGTCGGCAGAGGATGCCCTTGCCGCTTCGGAGGACCGTCAGCCCGGCAACTCCTCCAGAGGCCGGGCGCGCTCGAGCAGGGGTCCGTCGTCGACCGTCTCGGCGATCGCCACCGCGGTCGCGGCCAGTACCCCGGTGCCGAACCCGAAGGCGGCGGCGTGCACCAGGAGCGGGCTGACGGGAAGACCACCCGCCGTGAGGCCCAGGGCGAGCCCACCGACTGCGCCGAAGGGAAGCCCGAGCAGGAAGGCGCGCCCCTGGGTGATCGACCGGCCGCAGTACGCGCCCACGGTGATCGCGCCCGCGGTGAGAAGCCCCACGAAGCCGCCCACCGAGAGGGTAAACACGCTCATGCGGGCGATGAGGGTCGCCGACGGCCAGATCCCGGAGTAGAGGGACTCGCCGCCGATGATGAGCCAACCTGTCAGGTGGAACGCCACGGCGCCCACGGCTCCGAATCCGAGTGCGCCCCGCAGACGCTTGAGCAGGTTGTCGATCACGGGGGCAACCTGCGCGGGCCCCGGGGGGCGGGCAAGTCGCAGTGTACCCGGGTGTGAAGCGGGCGAGGGTCCTACGCGAGCCGCTCCGCGATCGCGGTCGTGGACCAGAGCCAGGCTCCTAACAACGCGGCGAACACGATGATCGTGAGGAACGCCCTGAGTACGGTCCCGATCCGCCCCCGTTCGTACACGATGCGCATGGCTCGATAGAGGTAGAGCAAGGCGAACAGAGTCGAGAGGATCGATGCGACCGAGCCCCACTGGCCGAGCCTCGGAAACAGTTGGCGCACCATCTCCAGTGCGAAGTAGAACGCCGTCCAGTGAAGTGCGAAGACGGCATGCTTCAGGGCCGACTCGCGCCGGTAAAGGAGTGCCATCAGGAGGGCCGATGCCGCGACGAGGGCGACGAGGACGACTGGGAAGTAGGCGGTGACCGCCCCGTCGAAGCGCTCCGCGAAGACTGCGATCGACGTGCCCTGATCGGCGAGCCGCTGCAGGGTCTCCGGTGAGAGGTCGGTGCCGATCGATACCGCCGAGAGCGACGAGACCACGGCGCCGGACTCCGTGTCGAGCCGGACGATGGGGAAGAACGTCTGGACGACGAAGAACGCCGCGGTACACCAGAGGTAGATCTGGACCGGGCCGGAGTAGCGTGCGCGATGCCCGTCGAGGAACGCCCGGGTGAGTCGCCCGGGTTGAAACAGGAGCGCGGTCACGCTCCGAAACGCCCTGGACTCCACGCCGGCGAATCTTGCCGCGAAGAAGCCGAACAGGCCCCACACGTCCTCCGGCGGCTCGCGGGAGTCCTGCCCGCAGCGGGAGCAGTAGCGGCCTTCCAGCGCTGCCCCGCAGTTCCTGCAATCCGTCACCATCCCGACCTCCCCGGGCGTCACGAGTTCGTGCTCAGTACATGGTCCGACCACTCTTCGAATGGTCCGGCACCTTCTGAATGGCGTCCCAGTGCTCGACGATCTTCCCGTCGTCGTCGAACCGGAAGAAGTCCATCGTCACGTACTCCTCACCGCCCGGCCAGGTCTGGTGCGTGTGGAGTGCCACGAGGTCCCCTTCGCCCACGACCCGCTTGAAGGCGATGTCCTTCTCGGGGTACTCCTTCGCCATCCGTTCGAAGTACTCGGTGAATCCGTCGGGTCCGTCCGCGACGTCCGGATTGTGCTGGATGTACTCGGCACCGACGAAGCGTCTCACGGCCTCCGTGGGATTCCCCTCGTAGGCCATGCGATAGAAGTCGACGGCGCTCCGCTTGTTGCGTTCGATGTCGTGAGGCATGGGACGGTTACCACGAGCCACGGAGGCCTGGAGCGGGAAAGTGATGCGCACGTACCGGGAGAGGAACTCGGAGCTTGGCCACCCCGAAGACGGTTCCGCAACTGAGCGTCCTCATTCAGGCGTACGCCCTCCGGATGATGCGGGCGACCCGCTCTCCCCACCCCTGATAGATCGCCGGCCCGGGATGGAAGCCGTCGGACGCCATCAGCGACGGGTCCAGTGTGAAGTGCAGGTCGACGAAGTGCGCCGAGCCCTCGGCCTGCAGCCAGTGTTGGAGCGCATCGCTGAACTGCCGTGCTCGGCGTCCGAGGTACCATCGAAGCGGCTGAGGCAGGGCGGGGAAACCGCCCATCGGCGGCAGGCCGGCCACGACGGCGAGGTCCACCCCGAAGCGCTCGCGCGCGAGCGTCAGCAGCGCCCGCTGCTGCTCCATCCAACGGGCGAGGCCGAGGCCGCGTGTGACGTCGTTCACGCCCAGCGACGTGACGAGGACGTCGAAGGGCTCCGCGTCGAGCTGCTCGAGTCGGCGCAGCGTATGGGCCGTCGTCGCGCCCGTCTTCGCCTCGAGGTGCCACGTCACGGAGAAGTCGTCTTCGAGGCTCGCGGCGATCCGCCCGGCGAGCCCCTCGTCCTGGGTCGGCGCGCCGACGCCGGCGGCAGCCGAGTCCCCCGTGACGAGAATGCGGATCGGACGCCCCTCGCCGACCGACACCCGACGCGGTCCCGCCGCTTCGGGAAGTCGCGGGATGCGCCGCCGCGCCCGGCGCCCCTGGACCAGCAGGACCGGTCCGAGGACGACCGTGGCGAGTCCGTGGATCACGACCCGGGTCGTGCCCTCACCCGATGGGTCGGATCCAGACCTCGTCCGCCATGAAGAGCGGAACGAGGACCTGGTTTCGGGTCCGATCGATGCCGATGTCGGCCGGCGCCTCGACGTTCTCGACGATGCACGGACCCCGTCCCTCGGCGTCGATGACGAGCACGCAGTTCGAGCCCCAATCCGAGACCAGCAGGCGCCCGTCGTCCAGGGCCTCGACGCCGTCCAGCTGGGCGCCCTCGAGGGCCGGGAACCACAGCTCGGCGCCGTCGGCCGACACACTGTAGACCTCGCCACTGAAGTAGCTGACGAGGACCAGTTCGTCACCCCGCATGGTCACGCCGTTGGGGCCGCCCAGGCCGGCGTCCGCCACGATGGGCGCGTAGGCGTCACCCATGAGGTGGTAGACCGCGTCGGTGCCGGTCGGCTCGAAGGCGGCGTCCCGTCCCATGTCGGTGAAGATCACACCGGCCTCGGGGTGCGGGGTGAGGTCGTTGAGGAAGGACGCGCCGTCCACGCACACGCCGCCCTGCGGCGCGCCGGTGGCCCGATCGAAGACCCGAACGCAGTCGACGTCCGTCACGTACAGCTGATCTCCCTGGATCGCCATGCCCTTGGGTGCGCTCAACTCGACGCCCTCGGCCTCGCCGTCGATCCACTTCAGGCCGAGCACCTCGCCGTCCGGCGAGAGCCTGGAGATGAAGC